>CAININ010000169.1 GCA_903849265.1 uncultured Acidimicrobiaceae bacterium | reverse complement strand
TACCTCGAGATCCACCCCGTGGAGCACCTCGATCCGTCCGTAGGAGGCGCGGACACCTTGCACCGAGATGCTCGGCGGCAGCGTGGTAGCCGTCGCACTCGGCGTGCCGTCCTTGGTCCTGTCGTTCATGCTCCGGCCACCTGGTCGCCTCCGAGGTCGGTCGTGCTGGTGACGGACGCCTCTGGGGATTCCGCTCGAACGGGCTCGGGCTCGACGGCTACAGGCTCGACGACGACGGGCACCACGGCTACAGGCTCGACGGTCGCATCGTCGTCCTGGCCGGAATCAGGCTCCGTGACGGCCCCGAGGTACGCAGCCTGAACCATCGGGTCGTGGCGGATCTCCTCGGGCGTGCCCGATGCGATGATGTCGCCGAAGTCGAGGACGTAGATGTAGTCGCAGATCCGCATGACGAGCTCCATGTCGTGCTCGACGAGGAGCACACCCATGCCGCCCTTGGCCAGAGTGGTCAGGAGTTCGCCTAGGGCCTCAGACTCGGCATCGTCCAAACCCGATCCGGGCTCGTCCAGCAGGAGGATCTTCGGCGCCATGGCCAGGGCACGGGCCAGTTCGACCATCCGGGCCAAGCCGGTGGGCATGGCACTCGCCTGCTCGGAACCCAAGCCGCCCAGGCCTACGCCCTCGAGAAGGCGGTCAGAGGTGGCGACGGCGGTCGAGCCAGGACCGGTCGGTTCGCCTGCTGGGACGCCATCGGCCGACGGCACGCCGCGCTTGGCCCAGGGGAAGCTCCGCTTCACGTGGCGCCACTGCCACCATCGGACGGAGGACTCCAAGCCGACCTGCACGTTCTCCCCGGCCGACAGCGTTCCGAACAGCTCAAGTCGCTGGAAGGTTCGGGCCAGTCCAAGGCGCGCCCGGCGATGGGGCTTCATCGCCGTGATGTCCGTGTCGAAGAGGTGGATCGTGCCTCGGTCGGGCGCCTGGAGTCCGCTGATCACATTGAACAGGGTGGTCTTTCCGGCACCGTTCGGACCGATGAGTCCGGTCACCGTTCCCGGTCGCACCGACAGGTTGGCGTCGCTCAGCGCGGCGACCCCTCCGAAGCGCACCGCCACGCCCGCGACGGTCAGGGCAGCCGTCCTGGTGTCCTCAGCCGACGGCACGGGTGCCCTCCGTCGCCAGTGCCGTGCCACCGAAGGCGTTCAGCGGTCCGGTGGGCTCCGACGGTCCGACGGGAGCCTTGACCCATGGCAACCGGAAGTGGAGCGCCTCGATGCCCAAGATCCCGTTGGCTGCCCGTCCGATGAGGATCACGCCCATGCCGGCGAAGATGCCGATGCTGCTCGGCCAGATCTGATTGAGCGCCACGAAGGTGAGCGCCGCCAGAAATGCACCGGACACCGTGCGGATGCCCCAGATGGTCACGAACAATACAAAGATGATCCCCGGGAAGATGTCGAAGTCGGTGGTCCCCACGACCTGCTGCACCGTTCCGTAGAGCGCCCCGGCCAGACCGGCCATGCCGGCGGCGATGGCGAAGACGGCGACCTTGGTGAACCCGATATTGAGCCCCACGGTGGCGTATGCAGCCGGTGAGTCGTTGACCGCAACGAGACGTCGGCCGAACAAGCTGCGCCGGATGGCCAGCACCAGCCAGGCCGCCAAGACGAAGAATACGGTGACCAACAGGAACTCGGCGGTGTCGCCGCCGAGCGACAGCCCCGGCAGGACGATGCGTCCGACAGTGAGTCCGCCGGACCCGTAGATGTGCCCATCGGCAAAGAAGCTGATGGCGACGAAGTCGGCGAACGCGAACGTGGCCAGCGCCAGATAGAGGTCGCTGAGTCGGATGGTCCAAACCGCGATGAACGCACCCACCGCAGCACAGATGACCGTGGCGGCGATCAACCCCAGCAACGACCCGCCTCCGGCCAACTTGCCCATGACGAAGGCGCCGATCCCCATGAACGAGAACTGACAGAGGGACACCTGGCCCGAGTAGCCGGTCAGGAGAACCAGAGAGAGACCGACGATCCCCAGCGCCATGACCATTCCCCCGAGCGTGAGCAGGGTCGTGCCCTTCACGTCGGTGTTGGCGAAGGCGATCCCGACGATCACGGCGATGGCGAGGAATACGCAACCGATGATCAAGGACTCGCGGCCGCCAGCCACCCGAGGTGCCCGCAGCGATGTAAGGCGGCCGACCGCACGCAGACGCACCGACGGCAGCGTCACCAGAGCGACGAAGAGGAAGACCATCGGGAGAGCACCAGTGACGTCGGTCTGCAGGTTGGACGGCAGGTGCGGCTCGACATAGTTGAGGACGTAGTTCTCGGCCAGGCCGATGGCGATAGCGGCCGCGAAGGTGACAGGGATGTTCTTGAGCCGGCCGACGATGGCTGCTGCGTAGCCGCTCACCACGAGAAGTGTCATGGCTTCGATGCTGATGCCGGTGGTCTGCGTCGGGGCCAGGAGCATCCCGGAGAGCGCCGCCATCATGAATCCGAGGATCCATCCGTACTGGCTCATCCGGTTGGGGGACACCCCGGCCATACCGAGCAGGTCCGGGTCGTCGACCACGGCTCGCAGGGCGTATCCGGTCCGCGTGGAGTAGAAGAGCGCCCGCAGTCCGATGGCCACGGCGATAGCTACGGCGATGATCAAGAGGTACTGGTACTGGATGTTGATGCCGACCAGACGGAACTGGCCGTTGATCATCGGCTGGGCGGTGCGCTGCGTGGTCGGCGACCACAGGATCGTCGCCATGCCGGTGAGGATCACCATCAGGCCCAAGGTGACCATCACGGGCCGCTCCGCCGACGCACCGTGGAGGCGGCGCATGAGCACGCGCTCGACAAACGCACCACTGATTGACGCGCCCAGTATCAGGACGATGACAAGGGCAGCCAGCACCGGCACGTGGTGAGCCGAAACCAGCTCCCAGTACCCGAACGCGGCGATCATCCCGACCGCTCCCTGTGCGAAGTTGAAGACGCCCGATGTCGTGTACGTCACCACCAAGCCGGTGGCGGCGATCGCATACCCGGCGCCGAGCATGATCCCGAACACGGTGAATTGGAGAAAGTTGCTCATTGCGGCCTCATCCCCCCCCGGGTCATGTCACGAACCTCCGCTGTGTCCTGTTGCGCTCAGGTGCCGGGCTTGACGATGTACGACCCGTCACACCGGAACCCGTTGGTGCTGCTGGTCGTCGGCGGGTTGTCCGGCGAGCGGACGAACTGGCCGTTGGTGACCGTGGCGATGAGATAGCAGTTCGGCGGCGTCTTGGTCGCTGGGTCGGACGGGGCGTTGAAGCCGTTGCCGTTGAACGTGGTGATCTTGGACAGCGCCTGGAGCAGCGAGCCCCGGCTTGGGTTCGAGCCGGCGTTCTTCAAGCCCTGAACGAAGAGATCTGCCGAGAGCCAGCCGTAGGCGGTGAAGAGGTCCGGGTTGAATCCGGGTGAAGTCACCTGGACCCAGTGGAGGAACGTGGCGACCGCCGGCACAGCGGTCTGGTCCGTACCCAGGTAGAGGGCGAGGTTCTGGGACAGGTACGCACCGTTCACATTGGCGGCACCCCCCGACTGCGTGATCAGCTGATTCGAATAGGTGGCCGCGCCGAGCAGCACCTGGGGGTGGTAGTTCTGCGCCTGCAGTGCCTTGAGGACCGACGATGCGTAGTTCGACGGCATCTGGTCCATGAAGATGATCTTCACCCCGGCGTTCCTCATGGCGATGACCTGCTGGGTGAAGTCGGACTGCGTGGTGGCGTAGGTCTGCTCCGAAACGAACGTGAAGCCTTCCTTTTCGGCCACGTACTTTTCGCCGGCCCAGGTCTGGGTGGCCGAGGGCGAGTCCGCCAAGAAGGCGCCGGCCTTGCTGGCCTCCGCCTTGAACTTGTTGTGGTAGTAGGTCATCGGCCCCGAGGCCCAACCGTCGGCCAGCGGGATCGGGCTGTAGACGTTGGGCAACTTGTTGGTGGCGTTATCGAGGACTTGGGAGACGTCGGGGAACCCGGGGTTCTGGGCGAGCACCGCACCGCCGAAGCTGTCCTCGAGGGAGAAGTTGCCGACGAGGGCGAAGTCGTTCTGCAGCGCGTTCTGGGTGGCCTGCTTGTTCCCAGCACCCGTGAAGGCGTCGTCGGCGCCGTTGACGACGAGCTTGCGGCCGTTCACCCCGCCGGTCGAGTTCACGTAGTCGGCGTAGGCCTGGGTGCCCACCTGGGCTCCCTTGAAGAGTCCGAGGGAGAGCGTGGACACGTTGCCAACCTGAACCGACGTCGAGGTCACGCCGGTGTGGTCGCTGAACGCGCTCTGG
>CAININ010000168.1 GCA_903849265.1 uncultured Acidimicrobiaceae bacterium | reverse complement strand
GCCGATCTGATCGCCGACCTGCTGGGTGAGTTGCGTGCGACCAGAGGATTGGCACCCGCAATCCGCGGGGTAATCGTCGCCGGGGCCGGATGCGGTGACCCTGACGCAGTCTTGGGCCTGGCCGAAGCGCTGTCGTGGCCGGTGCTGGCTGACCCTCGCTCGGGTCTCCGTGGGGGGGCTGGCGTGGTGATCACGGCGGCAGACTCCATCCTGCGGGCCCCTGGGTTCGCTGTCGGCCGCCGGGCCGACATGGCGTTGCGTCTGGGTGATCGATGGGCGTCCAAGGTGGTGAACAGCTACCTGGCCGACATTCCCTCGGTGGTGGTCAGCCCGACGGGGCGGTGGACCGATCCCGAGCATGGTGCCGGACGGATGGTCCGCTGCGACCCGACCTTGTTGTGCGAGGCACTGGTCGGCGCGCTGGCTGACCGGCCAGCCCAAGACCGGCCAGTCCGAGACGGGCCGGTCCGAGACGGGTCCTGGTCGGGCTCGTGGGAACGAGCAGAGGCCCGGGCCCGACAGGTCATCGATGGGACGCTCGGCGCTGACGGAGCATGGACCGAGCCGGTGTTGGCGCATCGACTGACGGCCGCGCTGCCCGCCGGCAGTCAGCTCATGGTCTCGTCCTCCATGCCGATCCGGGACGTCGAGGCCTTCGGGTCACCCATGACGTCCGCGAATCGAGTGTTCGCCAACCGCGGGGCGAACGGGATCGACGGGGTGGTGTCGACCGCGCTGGGCATAGCCCTGGCTGCCGGTCCGACCGTCGCCCTGGTGGGGGACCTGGCCTTCCTGCATGATGTGTCGGCTCTGGTCGGTCCAGCCGGTCGGACACCGCCGCTGACGGTGGTTGTGGCCGACAACGGCGGGGGCGGGATCTTCTCCTTCCTGGCTCCGGCGACGGTGCTCGACAGGGACACGTTCGAAGCGCTCTACGGCACACCGCAGTCTGCCGACGTCGGCGCCGTGGCTGCCGGATTCGGATGGACGGTCGAGGAGATCGATCAGGACTCGAGTTCCGATGCGCTGGCCGTGGCGCTCGAGCGCAGCGCAATCCGAGGGGGCGGGACCGTCATCCGGGTACGCCTACCGGACCGAGCGGCCAACGTCGCCGAACACGATCGGATCAACGCCGCTATCGCCGCGGCTGTCGACGCCTGATTACCGCTGCGCTGGCGACTCTGTCAGCAGGGGGTCGGGTCGTACGAAGGCGCCGATGTACCAGGGGTGGCCGCTGGCGTGGTGCCCTTCGACGGAGAAGCGGACGCAGGTGCAGTCGTGGCCACCGGAGCCGTCGATGACGTCGTGGTCGTTGTCGGGACGGTCAGCATCAGCGGACTTCCGTGTTGATCGATCGGGGGAGTGATGATTGCCCCGAACGGCCCACTCAGGAACTTGGTGATGGCGACTGCTGCTGCGTCGGGCTGGACGACCTCGACGTCGCCTGCGTACGAGGACACGGCACCTTCGGTCGGGAGCGTGTACGACTGGAGGGACGAACCGGAAAAGGCGTGATAGCGCTGGGCGAGCGACAGCAAGTCGGTGGCCGAGAGGTTGTTGTCCTTCGAGAAGTCGTGGACGACCGAGGAGAGGAGCGAGTTGATGCGCAGCGGGTTGTAGGTCGACTTGGCCTTGTTGAGGGCCGCCTCGATCACGAGGTTCTGCCGTTGGATGCGACCGAGGTCCGAGGAGGGGTCGGAGTGCCAGTAGCCGTTCGTGTAGTACTGGTAGTAACGGGATCTCGACAGATTCAACGCCATCTTTCCATCGAGCACCTGACAGCCGGCAGTCGGGATGTCGAGACCGGAGTTGTTCTTGCAATAGGCGCCGGTGCAGTCCATGTCCCGGGCCGGATAGGGGAAGTTCAGGGAGATCCCCCCGAGGGCGGTGACGGCGTCCTGGACCCCGAAGAAGTTGATCACGATGTAGTGGCTGATGGGGATCCCGAATGTGTTCTCGACCGTCTTGACGACGGCATCTGGGCCGCCAGAGAACGACGCGTTGATCTTGTTCTGCGTCGCGAGCAGCGATCCAGCCGGCAGCCCGGTGATGGATACGAACGTGTCGCGTGGGATCGAGAGCGTCGAGGCGGTGCCAGCCGTGGGGTCGACGTGGACCACTTTGATGGTGTCCGCCCGCTGGCCTGCTGCTGCTTGGGCCGTCCCGAACTGCTGGGCCTGCGCTGTGGTCTCCCCAGCCCGGCTGTCGGACCCGATCAAGAGCAGGTTGTACGGCGCACCGTTATTGTCGGAAATGCAGGTGGCGCACGGAGCCGAGATGATCTGACCCCACTGGTACTTGAAGTAGCCGAACCCGCCTGCGGCAACGATCAGGACCAGGACCACCAGAGCGATCAGCCAGCGCAGAATCCGTTCGCCGACACTGCGCCGCTTCTTGTGTGCCCTGTGCAGCTCGCGCCTCGAGGGGATGGCCACCTCGCCACCGAGGATCGGACCGGAGAACTGGCTCGACCCGCGACCCGACCCCGGGGTCGTCCCTCGGGGGCGGCCGGTTGGTCGTGGCGCGGAACTTCCCGATGGACGGGGCGGTCGCTGCGGTGTCGTGTCGTCTGGTGCCAAGTTCGTAATGTTGTGGTGCAGGTGCCTCGGGCGTACGACCCGGTCAGCTGTTCCGGGGCCGTTCGCCTCGAAGTGAGCATGCAGTTTCCCACGTTGGGAACGCAACCTGGTGCCACCCGCCTGGTCGCCAGGTCAGGGGTCTGCGATGAGGGTCTGCGGCGGGGTCTGCGATGAGAGTCTGCCGTGAGGGTCTGCTGTGAGGGTCTGCTGTGAGGGTCAGGAGTCCGAGGGGATCCATGAGCCGTGGAATCCGAACGGCACCCGAGCCGGAAGGTGCACCGTCGCAACCGGTGGCCCGGCGAACGAGGTGGCGTCCAAGATGACCAGATCGCTCGCTCCGCGTGCTGCGTCGAACACAACGGTCAGGACCCAGCCCTCGTCTTCGTTGGTGCCGTCAGCGGCCCGGACGAAGACGGGCTCGCCGGGGTATCGGTTCGGTCCCGGATCGAATCGGACGGCCTCGTCGCGGGCGAAGTCGAACTTCACTAGTCCCTCGAACGAGGGCTGCTCAGGGTCGGTCCCCTCACGGACGGCGTAGGCATATCGGTGGCGGGTGCCGGCCACGGCCGGATCGATCCGGGGAAACTCGACCGGGGTGTCGTCGAGCATCTCTTCGCGGACACGGTTTGCCGCAGGATCCACGGTCCAGCGATGGAGCGACGGCAAGCACCTCGAGATGGCCTCACCGGGCGCAGTCTCGAAGGCGGCGTCATAGCGGACCACGTCGAGCACGGTGTCATTTCCGTCGTCGAAGGCGTTGACGACATGGAACACGTAGCTCGGGTCCATTGAGATCCACCGAACGTCGTCGTTGCCTCCGGTGCGAGGCATGACCCCGATCCGTGACCCGGCCTCAGGAATCCAACGGAACGGCAGCGCTTGCCCCCGGGCGGCCAAGTCGAGGTCGAACACGACGGGCTGGTCGAGGAAGACGGCACGTGTAGCTGTGACGCCGAAGTCGTGGATCATCGTGGCCCGCGGGGTCTCGATGTCCTCTGTGCGGGTCAGTTGACCGGCGGCATCCACCACGTGGTAGCGAAGGAACGGCGGGCCGAACACGTCGTAGCCGAAGAATACGAGTTCGCCGGTGGCCGGATCGAGCTTGGGGTGGGCGGTCATGGGCGAGGACAG
>CAININ010000167.1 GCA_903849265.1 uncultured Acidimicrobiaceae bacterium | reverse complement strand
TCGATGATGGACGGGGGCGCCGGAGCGGATCTCATGGCCTCGATCTTCGACTTGGCGCCCAATGGAGATGGGGTGGAACCGCCGGACGTGCCGTGGGTGCCCGATGCAGTGCCGTCCACCCGTCGCCAGGTCACCGGATCGGTCACCTCGCTGGTCGCCAGACAGCGGCACGTACCCGGCGCCTTGGTGCGCTCGGCCTCCGGCATGACCAGCACGGCTCGGACATGGCTCAACCTGCGTCGAGCCGGCACGGCCTTCCCGCTGACGGCCCTGGCGACCCGGTTCAACGGATCGCTCACCGCCCATCGGTCGGTGAGTCTTACCAAGGTCGACCTCGACACCGTCCTGGCGATCCGTGCTGCGTTCGGAACGACGGTCAACGACGTGGTGCTCGCCGCTTCGGCCACCGCCCTGCGGAACTACCTTGCGGCCCGGGGAGACCTGCCCCGTCGCGACCTGGTGGCGGCGGTGCCGGTCAGTGCTCATCGAGACGACAACGACCGGGACCTCGTCAACAAGGTCTCCAACATGATGGTGCCGCTGCCGCTGCAGCCCGATGACGCCGGCGAGCGCCTGGTGGCGGTCCATGCGAACTCGGTTGGCTCCAAGGCCCTGCAGAGCGCGTTCGGGCCGGACTCGTTGCAAGAGCTGACTGGGTTCACCCTGCCCCCGGTCATGACTGCGGGCGCCCGGCTCTACTCCGGTCTTGGCTTGGCTCGTTTCCATCCACCGGTGATGAACTTGATCATCTCCAACGTGCCCGGCCCGCCCGTTGACCTCTACCTGGCCGGGGCCAGGGTGACCGGGATCTTTCCCATGGGTCCGCTGATGGAGGGATCGGGGGTCAACATCACCGTCCTGTCCGAGGCGAGGCACCTGAACGTGGGCATCATGGCCTGCCCCGAGCTGCTCGATGATGTGGGCGAACTGGGCCGGGGGTTCGTGGCCGCCGTCGACGAACTGGCGGTACTGGCTGCTCGGTTGCAAGTCACGGCCTGAGCCACACGTCTGCGCACTTGGGAACCCGTAGATGCCGGTCGAAATGGCCGCAAACGCGACGGCCGGGGCCTGTATTCCATCAGCCACTTCGAGGCACCGACGACGTGGGCATCCCCAGGATGCACGCCGCGGCAGTGCTCACGTCGGAGAGGGCACTGCACCGTGCGAAGGAGCCGGCGCTCGCGGTTGCGGGCGGGGGCTGGCCTGCAGCCAACGTCCACACCCAGGCCCGGGCCTGCTGATGGGGGGCCTGGCCGAGCGCGGCAGTGAGCAGCGAGGCGGCCGCTACCGGGGCGAACGGCTGGTCGTAGGCGGGCAGCTCGGGCTGGTCCGGTTGGACCACCTGGGTCACCCCCCAGTCGTGCAGCGCCCTCCGCACTGCCAGGATCCCGGCCGGGGTCACTGCAGGGGTGGAGAAGGAACCGGACACGCCGGCGAGCAGGGCCTGCGCCACCGGGTGGCCACCGACTCCCAGTGTGTCCGACCCGGGCCCGTCGCCGCCGGCCATGGCGAACGAGAGATGGTTCTCGGACTGCCAGGTCAACGAGCTCTGGATGGCCGAAAACGGCGCCGGCACCACCAGCAGGACTTGGTGCGCGGGCAGGTGCGGTGTTGCGTTCTGGAACCAGGCCGGCAACACGACTGCCTGCGTGGTGAGCGGCAGCGTCTGGGCCAAGTAGGCGGCGATGGGCACGATGGCCACGGCCAGGACGGCGATGGTCACGGTGGCGGTCAGCGCCCCAGCCGTGCGGCAGCGCCCCCACAGCCGAGGCAGCGCCCGGTGCAGGTGGTCGGCGACGATGGCCAGCGCGATCGCCGCGCACAGCCAGGTGACGAGGAGCAGCCGCACCGGCACGACGTTCTCCAATAGGGGAAGGTGGGCCACGAGGTCCCACGGACGCCAGCCCGAGGGCGAGCTCCCGATGGCGAAGAGCCCGAAGCCGGTGCCGACCACCGCGCACACCCGCAGGCGGCGGTCCCGGCGGTTGGCCACCAGTCCGACGACCAGCACGATGAACATGCCGATGCCGATGTAGTCGGTGGACAGGTTCGGCCCTTGGTAGCCCCCGATGCGACCGATGTACCGGGTGAAGGCGTCCGATGGCGGGGTGGGCAGGAGCATGCCGCGCACGGAGGCCCCGCTGACGGCCAGGCCCCCATGGGGGTAGATGGCGCCCGACACGTGCGCCGGCCCGGCCAGGGCGAACCACGCCGGGTAGGCGAGCAGCACCACGGCGACGACCCCTCCGGCGATGAGCCCCCGTCCTGCGTGTGAAACGTGATGGCCACCGCTGGCCCGGTACCCGACGGCGAAGGCCACGGCGATCCCCAGCGCGCACGCCAGGGCCGTAATGAGGAGCACCTCGGAGCTGATGAAGAACTGGAAGGCGACGAGGAGGCCGAGGACGACGCCGACGAGGACCGGGCGACGGGTACGCCGGAGGATCAGTTCGTCCAAGCAGAGCACGATGAGCGGGGGGACGGCGACGAAACCGATCACGAGGTGGGCCTCGGCCAGATTCATCACCACCAGAGGTGAGAAGCCATCGACGAGGCCGCCGGCAAACGCCGCCGGCCGCCAGATCCGCCAGCGGTCGAGCAGCACATAGACGGCGAGGGCCGACAATGCCGGAGCCAGGGTCAGGGCCACGTTCATCGAGAGGATCGAGCCGCCGGCCCAGGTCAGAGGAGCGAGCGGCAGGCCCAGACCGAGCTGGCTGGCCTGGTCGAGCACATTGATCCCGTGGGGGTGCCACAGCAGCGTGGTGGTCAACGGGCTGGAGCCCGTGCGCAGGGCCCGCGCCGCGAACTCGAAGAACCACAGGGTGAACGAGCTGTCCCCGCACCCACAGACCGTGGTCGTCCGCGGGCTCGACGTCCACACGTGCCACCACATCCCGACCGACAGGGCCAGGTAGCTGGCTGCGGCCAGGACCCCAGCCCGCCACGGGTGGGTCCACCGCCGGTCCGTAACATCGTCGGAGTCGACGGAGGCGCCACGGGAGGGCGCCGCTTGATCGATCTTCGAGGGGGTGCCCGCTGCCGCTGCCGTTGCCGTGCTCGCTCCGCCCACGACAGATCATCGTAGGAGTCAGGGGCCCGCTACCGGTGTCCAACCTCACCGCTGCTCCGGGTCTCGACCTCGTGGGTGTCACAACCGGATGGAAAGATGCGGCTGTGTCCGACGCCGACTACTACGACATTCTGGGACTCGACCCTTCGGCCGACACCGACCGAATCCGGGCTGCCTACCGACAGGTCGCGTCTCGGGTCCACCCAGACGCAGGGGGGACCGGCGCCTTGTTCCGCCAGGTCAATGAGGCCTACGAGACGTTGTCCGATCCGGAGCGCCGCGCCACCTACGACGACGGGCTCCGATCCGGCGAGTGGGAGGATTCCTCCGGGTCTTGGACCGACAACACGACCGGGTACCCCGACCCCGACCCCGGCCCCGCACCGGGATGGGCCCGTGTGGACGACCCACCGACCGCCACATGGCCCCCACCGACCGGCGCATGGCCCCCGCCGACCGGCACATGGCCCCCGCCGCCGCACCCGGGGCCCACATGGCCGGGTGCTCCGTTCGATTCGTCGACCTACGGCACTTCTGCTGATCCCGTATCTCGACCGTCTTGGTTCGCCACCCACCCCTCGATCGCCGTGACTGCGGGCGGGGCCCTGGCCGTCTGGGTCGGGCTCATGATCCTCAGTGACCTGGCTGCTGTGGGCATCCTCGCTGTGATGATCGGCTCGCTGGGCCTGGTCGGCAGCGGGCGGGCACGGGCGGCCGAGCGCTCTCGGTGGCCGATCATCTCGACAAGTGCTGGCCGCAGGTTCGCCTCCGACCTGCGGTTCGGGATCCCGATGGTGTGCCGGTTCCTGTTCCTCAGCTTGGTCGTCCTAGCCCTACGGTCCGAGTTCCGCCGGGCCACCGGCGGTCCGAGGCGCTGATGGCGCTCCCCGCATATCGATCGGCCGCTGCCGTTGCAGCCCGGGACTCCCACGGCGACCTAGAGATCCTCGCACCGGGTCGACCGGACTACACCCGCGCCGAGTCGCTCGGATTCGAACGTCTGCCGGAAACCCTGCGCAGCCAGCTGCGCATGCGGGGCCTGATCCCTCTTTCCACGTTTGCGGTCTGGGCGGATGACCCGCTCGCCCGGCGCCGTCGCGACGACTCTCATTACCAGCAGGTCGAGGCCTGGTG
>CAININ010000166.1 GCA_903849265.1 uncultured Acidimicrobiaceae bacterium | reverse complement strand
GCGATGTTGGTGCAGACCGCCACCACATAGCGGCCCACCGGCTCGGTGTGGAGCATGTCGTAGAACGACGCCGTCCCGAGCACCTCGCTGGGGGTGACCCCGACCAGGCCGGCGATGTCGACCATGGCCTCGGGCGTCAACCAGCCGTCCTGCTCCTGGGCGAGGTGGCAGAGCGGAATGAGGGCCGAGCGGGGTTCGGGGTAGAGGGCGATCAGTTGACGAGCCCGGGCGACCGTGTCGGCCGACAGGTGGGTGGGCACGGCCGGTGTGAACGTGACCCGGCTGGGCGGGGCGATCGGAGTCGGTTCGCTCACCGGTCCACCTCCCCCATCACCGGGTCGACCGAGGAGCACGCCACCACGGCGTCGGCCAAGAGGCCGCCGCGCATCATGAGGGGCAGCGCCTGCAAGTTGACGAAACTCGGCCCACGGATGTGCATCCGGTAGGGCTTGGGAGAGCCGTCGGACACCAGATAGCAGCCGAGTTCTCCCCGGGGAGACTCCGTGGCCACGTAGACCTCGCCCTCGGGGACCCGGAAGCCCTCGGTGAAGACCTTGAAGTGGTGGATGAGCGCTTCCATCGACTCGTCGATGCGGCCGCGGGGCGGCGGGGTGACCTTCTTGTCCTGGACCCGGTAGTCGCCTGCGGGCATCTTCTCGATCACCTGACGGATGATCCGGATCGACTCGCGGATCTCGTTGAGTCGAATGGAGTACCGGTCGAAGTTGTCGCCGAAGGTGCCCACGATGACGTCGAACTCGACCTCGTCGTAGCGAAGGTAGGGCATGGAGCGACGCAGGTCCCACGGCACGCCGGTCGAGCGCAGCAGCGGACCGGTGAGCGACAGGGCCAGCGCCTCCTCGGCCGACAGGTTGCCGACCCCCTCGGAGCGCTGACGGAACAGCGGCTGACCGGTCAGGAGTTCGTCGTACTCGTCGAGCCGGGGCAGGACGGTGTCGCAGATGACGGTGACGTCGTCCTCCCACCCGTCGGGCAGGTCGGCGGCGGTCCCGCCTGGCCGGATGAAGTTGTGGTTCATCCGCAGCCCGGTGGTCTTTTCGAAGAAGGCGAGAACCATCTCACGCTCGCGGAAGCCGTAGATCATCATCGACGTCGACGCGTGGTCCATGCCGTTGGTGGCCATCCACATCAGATGCGAGGACACCCGGTTCAGCTCGACCATGAGCATCCGGATCCAGTCCGACCGCGGCGGCATCTCGATGCCCAGCAGCTCTTCGACGGCCAGCGACAGGACGAGCTCGTTGTGCAGCGGCGACAGGTAGTCCATGCGGGTGACGTTGGTCGACCCCTGGACGTAGGTGAGCTCCTCGGCCGTCTTCTCCATGCCGGTGTGGAGGTAGCCGATGACCGGCTTGGTGCGCAGCACGGTCTCGCCGTCGAGCTCGATCATGAGCCGGAGCACCCCGTGGGTGGACGGGTGCTGCGGACCCATGTTGATGATCATGGTCTCGTCATCGACCTGCTCGATGTCGATGTCCTCGACGTTGACGACGACGCCTTCGGGAAGCCGCAGGACGGCCCCAGCCTCGCGTCGCAACTCGTCGGGCTCGGTCTCCTTGCGGGGGAACAGCTCCTGTGCGCCTTCGGAGGTCTCGATCACCAGTCCACGACTGGTGCCGACCACGGACGGCTCATCGAACGCCTCGCCCGACACCGGGTCAGGAAGGTCGGCATCGAGGTGCGGGGTGTCGTCGTCCATCGGGGTGTCGTCGCTCATCGGGGACCCGGTGCGCCCTTGAACTGCACGGGTACCCGGCCCACTCCGTAGTCCTTGCGTAGGGGATGTCCCTCCCAGTCCTCGGGCAGGAGGATCCTGGTCATGTCCGGGTGTCCGGTGAAGACGATGCCGAACAGGTCGTAGGCCTCGCGCTCCATGGCCTCGGTACCCGGATAGAGATCGAAGAGTGTCGGGACCTCCGCATCGTCTGCGGGGATCTGGACCCGCACCCGGACACGGCGAGACTGGCTGAGGGAGAGCAGGTTGGCGACGACCTCGAAGCGCTCCGGGGCTACGCCGTCGGACAGCGTCCGCCCCGGATGAGTCAGATAGTCGACGGCGCACAGGTCGGCGCACATCTCGAACCCCTCGGCACGCAGCGCGGCGACCACGGCGACGTACTGGTCGCGGGCCGGGAAGAGGATCTCCGGGGCAGCACCTCGGTGCCGACGAGCCGACGAGCCACCCGAGGCCAGATGGACGGGCGCGTCCGAGGAAGTCTCCCCTCCGGTTGCCGGGGTCACAGGGGCTCACCCACGCTGCGGGCGATGATCGGGTTTCGCTTGGGCGTGCCGAGATGGACGGCGTTCGGTCGGTTCGGGTTCCACCCCGTGGTCCCATCGTCGCCACCGCGTCCGTCG
>CAININ010000165.1 GCA_903849265.1 uncultured Acidimicrobiaceae bacterium | reverse complement strand
GACGGGCTGGCCACGCCGTTCGTCTACTTCTTCCTCGCGCTCAGTCTTTCGTCAGATACCAGCGGACACTGGCGGAGCGCACTCGTCGAAGTGGTGAGCGCCGTGGCCGTCGGTCTCGTCGTCGGCTTCGTCACCGGCCGCCTAGCCGCGTGGGCCGTGTCCCGAGGCCTGACCAGCAGCCGGTCTCGCCAGTTGAGCGTTCTGATCGCCGGGCTGCTCTGCTACGGGACTGCGCTCGAACTCGGGGCCAACGGCTTCGTGGCCGCCTATGTCGCTGGCTTCGCGTTCACCATCGGATCAAAGGGTGCGCTCGCAAAAGACTCCGACCTCTGCGAGGAGACAGGGCTGTATGCCTCCTATGCGGTCTGGGTCCTGTTCGGGGCGCTGCTGCTCGGCCCGATCCTGAAGGCCGGAGTTCCCTGGCAGGCGTTCGCCTACGCCGTGCTCAGCCTGACCGTTGTCCGGATGGTCCCGGTGGCGCTGTCCCTGATCGGAACGGGGTTCCATCTGCGGACGATGGCGTTCGTCGGATGGTTCGGGCCCCGCGGCCTGGCTTCGGTCGTCTTCACCATCGTGGCCATCGACAGCCTGCCCCACGACCTCCATCTGCAGACCCTGGTGGACGCCGCGGCCTTGACCATCGCTCTGTCGGTGCTGCTCCACGGGCTCACGTCCCGCCCGCTGGCTGTCCACTACGGCGCATCGATCAGCCCGAACGACCCGGAGCGGACGGCGGGGCAGATGGGCAGATTGCGCAGGGCGGCGCACGGACGTTCGTTCCCCTGACGACTGGTCGCCCGGGGTAGCGAGTCGAGTGGCGTAACTGATCGAGCGGGGTCACGAGTCGGCTGGCGATCCGTCGTCGGGCGACCCGACCCGCACACCGATCAGTCGACGAGGCGCTCGAAGATGAACTCGTGGAGGAGGAAGTCGACGTCGCGCTCGTGTCCAGGAAGTGCCCGCCGCAGCGGCGACGCCTGGATCAGCCGCCATCCGTCGCGCAGCGCGTCGACGCCGGTGGCATAGGGCGGGGTCGGCTCGGACTCGACCGGCGGAGTGGGACCCTCGCTAGCTCCGTCGTAGCTCGACCACGCGATGACGGCCGTGTCCATGGCACTCGTGGCCAGGTAGAGGAAGAGGACCTGCTGGCGCGTTCTCATCCGACCATCCCGTCGATCCGCTGCCGACCTTCGGTGCGGGTCAGATACCAGTCCGCATCGAAGGTCTGATCACCGGTCAGGTAGCGCCAGAGCCGCGATCGGTTGACCGTCTCCAACCGGCTGGCCGCCGACTCGAACCAGGGTTCCGGCGTGCGGAAGGCGGTCGCCGCCGAGTTCGGATCGTAGGTGGCGAAAATGTGATCACTCTGCTTGCCGTGCACAGCATCAAAGTCGGCGAGGTCCCACCGTCGGACCTGCGGAGTCGTCGGGTTGAGCCGGATCTTGTAGAGCCAGCGCCGGTCGTCCGAGCGGTTGGCCCGGCCTCGGTGCCACATCCCCTGATGAAAGATGACCACCGAGCCGGCGGGCCCAGCGAAGTCCGTCTGCCCGACGATGTTCTGATAGCGCGAGATCTCGAACTCGTTGACCGAGCGCAGGTGCGATCCGGGCACGAACCCGGTGCCTCCGGCCCCAGGTGCCACCGCCCGCGGGTACCAGAACATCTGGATATCGAATGCCCGGGTCAGGTCGATGATCGCGTCCTGGTGGAGGTGCTGGTCGACCGTGTCGCCCGGTTCGCGCAGGTGGACCCAGTCGTGGTCGTAGACGGCATCCAAGCCGACCAGACTTTCGATGATGCCTTGGACCCGGGGCAGACGAAGCATGGCACCGACCGGTGACGGGTCAGGGTAGATGTCCCCCAGCGGTGTGCCGCTGTCGGGCTTGGCGCGCAGCAGGTCGAACGCACCTGTCGGTTCGAACGCGGCGATGGCCGCCTCGTTGATCTCCTCCGGCACGATCGCCTCGAAGGCGAGGAAGCCTCGGGCGACGAAGAGCGCCATCTCGGCCGTCGTCAGGAGATCGGGTGCATCCGGTGCAGCAGGCATGGTCCGGATGGTAGCCATCATCGGCTCTCCAGGCTCGGAGTTCGGGGGAGATGGCTCCCCCCGTCCGATTCGATGGGGGCTGCTACCTTCGGCCTCGCACCCGACGAGTCGCTGCACTTTTCGTCCGAAAGGCGGAACACCATGTCCGGATCCACCGACCAGGAGCCGCTCGAAGCCGTCGGCGACGCCTTCGAACCCGACCGCCTGCTCGACGTGCGCACTCGCACGAAGGCCGCCGTGGTGGAGATCGCCGGCTTGATCGTCCCGGGTATGACCGAGGACTCGGCCAGGTCCCTGGCCGCCGATGTCCTGCGGAACCGAGGACTGCGCAAAGGCTGGCACAAGATCCTCGTTCGCTTCGGCCCGAACACCACCAAGAACTTCGACGACCCGCCAGAGCCGGGGGTCGTGCTCGGCGACGACGACATCTTCTTCATCGACATCGGGCCG
>CAININ010000164.1 GCA_903849265.1 uncultured Acidimicrobiaceae bacterium | reverse complement strand
GCTCAGCCATGTGCTCGGGGCCGAGGCGATGCTTCTGGGGGAGCCGGTCCCAGCCGTCGACATCTCTCAACTGACGCACATGGCGAACCCGATTGCTGAGGCCAATGAGATCTGGGTCGAGGCACTGCGGGGCACCCCGGGGGCGGCAATGATCTCCCGCCTCGACGATGTCACTGGACGCCGGCTAGCGCTGCTCGACGCCATGACTCAAGAGGAGTTCGATGCTCCGTCATGGACGCCTGCCGGCCGAGATGAGACCTACGGGCGATTCATGCGGATCCGGCACTACGACTGCTATCTGCACGAACAGGACATCCGGATCGCCTTGGGGCTAGCGCCTCGGGAATCGGTCGATGATCTGGCTTCAGCCCTCGACGAAGTTGCCACCGGGCTGGGCTACATCGTGGGACGCCGCGCCGGCATGCCCGACGGTTCACGGGTTCGGATCGACCTGACCGGTCCGGTCGAGCGCACCTACCTGGTCCAGGTGGACGGCCGGGCCGCCGTGGTGGACGCGCTCGACAGTGATCCCACCGTAGGGATCGAACTGTCGGCCATGCGGTACCTGCGGCTCACCGGCGGGCGTCACGATCAGGGGGTGGACCCCGAGAGCGGCGTTACGTTCACCGGCGATCGCGACCTCGGTGCCCGCCTGGTGGCCTCGATGGCCTTCACCATCTAGGTCTGCTCGGGCATCGTTCAGACCCCCCGGGGCACAGATCGGCAGGCAACGGTGGATCTGGAGCGCGGCACGCAACGGCTCTGTTGACGCGGCGCTTGTAACGGAAACATTTGTGGAGGAGCCTGTCCCAGCCCCGGCGGAGGTGATGGGATGAGGTTCGAACCCTTCATGGGGCGAGTTGCCAAGAGTGCTTCCCCCTTGTCAATGGAGGTGGACCAATTTCAGGGGGTCAGGACACTGCGGATTTGACTACCTATTCGCTATTCCCGATTCGCGAGCATGACCAGACCCTCGCCGGTCAGGCGTTCGTGAGAACCCTTGCGGCCCGTCATGGCAAGCACGAGCGACTGCAGGGGGCCCGCGACCTCAGGCCCGTCACCGGTGGTCCAGTCCACGTCGGTGGCTCGTAGACGAAGTCCCGAAATCCGCCGCTTTGACCCAATCAGGAAGTTCGACTTCTTCCAGCTGTCTGCCACTGCCACCAATGCGGCTTCTGGTGACTGGTGGGTGAGTTGCAGTGGCTGGCGAATATCCTCACCGTGCACCACGATCTCGCCCAACATCGCCATCACGGGCGCGGGCGGGTGATTGGTCGTCGTCGTTCGTGCGCGCAGCCGACCGATGAGGTCCTCCGACCCGGCGGCGGCGACACGCGTCGCACCGCGGTCGGCGAATACATCGAATTTGAGTCCAGCGGAGATCAGTTCGCGATAGAAGTTGACGGGCGTCTGTTCCGCGGCGGCCACCACATGGCCAACGGTCTGTTGCACGGTCCATCCCTCACACCACGACGCCGTTGCCCACTGCGATGGCGAGAGCGATTCGAGCGTTGTGGCGAGATCGGCACGTTCGGCATGGATGTACTCCCAGATCTCTGGAGACTTCATCGTTCCCTCTTTCTCTAGATGACTACATTCAGCTGGCGAGGTTGGGACTATCGGGACCCGGGTTGCCACCGTCGATGACGACTTCCAAGCGGGCTAGGTAGTAGTTCCATCCGCCGAGGTGGGCGTCCAACGCATCGTCGGGTAGACCCCGATGAGTCAGACGCAGGAGAGTGTCTTGCCCCGAAGGAGTGAGGGTGATTTCGACTTGCGTGGACCCAGCGGGGATGGGGTGGCCGGGCAGATCCCAGCCGAAGGTAAAGACAACTCTCTGATCTTCGACGACCTCGACGTACTCTCCGGCGCTGGGGTTGACACCTCCGCACAGCACTCTGAACTCGCCTCCCGGCGCGGGGTCCAACGATGCCTGTGTCCCCATCCACTGCACGAGGTACTCGGGGTCGATCAAGTAGGGAAAGACTGTCTCGGGAGGAGCCTTGATCAATATCTCTTTGACGACTTCGGTGCCCATCTATTCTCCCTCATTGTGGTGATTCGACTCAGCGAGGTCGCGTAGTCGCTCGAGACTGTCGGTCCAAAAGGAGTCGAGAAACTCGTGGAGTCTGACAAATTCGGCGTGATTCGCTGAATACAGTCGCCGCGTCCCATCACGACGCTCGTGGACGAGGCCGGTGCGGCGTAGGACGCCCAGGTGTTGGGAAATGGCAGACCTCGTGACCTGGGGAAAGTGCGCGGCGATATCGGCCGCGGGCAACTCCTCACTCCACACGAGGCGAATAATTTCGCAACGTTTTGGTTCCCCAAGGGTTCTCAGGAGGGTATCCACTCCAGTATGTTAGCATTTTCTTTCGTAAGACTTGACTCACGGTAACGGCCATGGTGGAGGAGAACGAGATGGATTTCCCGATTGCCTCTGGAGCGATCGGTCTGACGCGACCTCCGTCACGCTCAGATGCGTTGCGAACGGCCCAGGCGCCACCACCATCCAGATCGAGGATGACGGATGTGAGCGGTTGAGCTGGCGGGCCGAAGACCGGCGAAACCGTCTCTCGGCCGGCTGGCAGATGCTCGTGCCCTACTCCCTTGCCGCACCATCATCCACATCAGAGGAGGAGCAATCGTGACGATCGGGACCAAAGACGATCCATGGAGGCTGACTACTCCGCCGGGCAGCTCTGCGTACGAGATGTACCGAGACCGAGAGGCGGATCCAGACGAGCTGGTCTGCCAGGTGGGGTCGACCAAGCTCGTCTACTTGTGGAGCGCAGTCGCCGACCTGCACGCGTGGCTCATCGCGCAAGGAGACTGGGTGCCGCTAGGCGCTGCCGATGAGAAGAAGGAGCCGGCGCCTGGCACAGTCGAAGCATTTGGACGAGCACCGGACAATCCGGTCGGTGGCTGGTACGGACTCAGAAAAGGATACCGGGGGAGGTTCGGCATGTACCTTCCTCCCTTGCTGGAGATCCTTGGTCATGCCGAACTGACTCACGACGCACGCAACAACCGAATGCGCGGATTGTCATGATCGAAACTCGCGTGATCCGCTATCGGACAACGTCCGAGTGCGCCGACGAGAACGCCCGGCTGATCGAGGCGGTCTTTGCCGAACTCGCCGAGGGTGAGGTACCTGGAATTCGCTATGAGGTGCTCCGACTCGACGACGGAGTCACCTTTGTGCACGTCGCCACCCTCGACGGCGAGAGGAACCCGTTGGAGTCTTCACCCGCCTTCGCGGCGTTTCAATCAGGCATTGGTACACGTCTCGAAGATGGACCGTATCCGGCGGTCGCCACGGTGGTGGGCTCTCACGGGGTCGGCTGACAAGGAGCGCCCCACGGCCGAACATGGGTGGTGATCTCTGACCCTCCTTGAGGTCTGTGGACGTGCGTCACCATCAGGCTGAGTTCGGGGCGCACTGGACCGAACGGGCTCGATGATGGACAACTTGCGAGTCCATGCAGACCAGCCGGCGTGATGGGCCAATCGCGTCCGGTCTCACGGTTGGCCACGGGCAACGGTGATCAACATCCAACAACATTGCTTGTGCCCTGCGCCATGAGCTTGCTCGATCAGAGCTTCGTTTGCTACTGGACGAACTCGAAGTGGAGCTGGGTCCGGCAGACGAACAGATGGTGGCAGAGGCAGAGGCGGTTATCACTGAACTCGAGCGCAAGGTCCGGAACGGGTCACAGAGTGCCGCGGGCTGACCGCCATTTGGGCACAGTGATTGTGCTGGACGCCGAAGCGGTCTCCGTCCTGGCGTCTCCAAAGGAACGAGGTTCTGCGGCGCGCCGGGCTCAAGCCGTGTTGGAGGCTATCGAACGACGGGGCGGGTTCGCGGTGGTCCCAGCACCCGTTCTCGCCGAGACCAGCCGAACCCGGGCTCGGCGCGATGCGGTGAACCGTGTCCTGGGTAAAGTTGAGATAGCGCCTACCGATCGCCGCATCGCCGAGATCGCCGGAGTTCTCCTTGAAGGCGCAGCGTTTGATTCTGCGAGTGCAATCGACGCGTTCGTGGTGGCCACGGCCATGGTCCGCCAGAGTGCTCTCGTGCTGACTGGTGATCCGAGCGATTGCAACATGCTGGCGCTGTCGGCCCCAAACGTTGGGGTTCAATCTCTGTAGAGGATCCAATCAACCCACGCGATGCTCGTCGCTCAACTGGGAAGATGATGTCGTTCAGACTACGAGGTAGAGGTGATGGGACACGAACGGACCGACAGGTTCCCCTCGGGGTCGATCAGGATTCCGGTCGGGTCG
>CAININ010000163.1 GCA_903849265.1 uncultured Acidimicrobiaceae bacterium | reverse complement strand
GAGCCTCGGGGTCCAGGGCTCACCTGCACGAGGATCCGGCCGGCCATGTTGGGGATGCTCAACGAGCTTGCCGATGCCACCCGTGCAGCTGCGCCGGCTGGCACTCCCCCGCTACGGGTGACGAGCATCACCCGTAGCGTCGACCACCAGTTCCGACTGAAGTCGCTCGGGTTCTCTGCGTTGGTCCCGAGCGCCCACTGCCGAGGGTGGGCAGCCGACCTCGAGGTGGCATGGTTCGAGCGGTTCGGAGCTGCTGATGCACTGCGCAGCGTGCTCCTCGACTACCTCGACCGGGGGGTTCTGAACGTGATCGACGAAGGTCGGGCCTGGCACGTGTGCATGAACCCGTCCGAAGTGGAGCGGTACCACTTGCTCGGCTTGGGCTGAGGGGGACGGCGCAATGTGCGGGATCGCTCTCCTCCTCGGCGCGTCTCTTGACGAGTCCGACCAGCGCAGTTTCGACTCCATGGTCGCCGGGATCGCCCAGCGAGGTGAGTCCCTCGAGGAAGAGCGCTCGCATCAGGCCCTCCTGGCCACATCCCGTCTGAAGATCGTCGACCGCGAGCACGCCATCCAGCCGTGGCGCACCGGTTCTGGTCGCTATTCGCTCTGCTACAACGGCGAGGTCTTCAACTACGCCGACCTGGCGAAACGGTTGATCGCCGAGGGTGTGGTATTCCGGTCGTCAGGGGACACCGAGGTCGTGGCCGAAGCCGTCTTGGCTTGGGGCATAGCGGGCCTCCTCGAGTTCCGGGGCGAATTCGCCTTCGCCCTGGTCGACCACGCGGACGACACGGTCTTCCTGGCCAGGGATCCGGCAGGCATCAAGCCGCTTTACTGGGCGCGTGCAGGGGGGCGGCTCCATATCGCGTCCGAGGTCAAGGCTCTGTCGAGCCTTGGCGTGCCCATCAACGAGGTCCCGCCGGGACACTGCGGGACCGGCTCGTCTGACCGGGACCCAGTGCTGGCGCCCTATGTCGACCTGATGCAGCTCGGCGCGGGCGAACCGATGATCGACACCGTCGAGGAGGCCACGGCTGCGGTGCGGGCGACCTTCATCGAAGCCGTGCGCAGACGTGTCGACACGGATCTTCCGGTCGGAATCATCCTCTCAGGCGGGCTCGACTCATCACTGGTGGCCACACAGGTAGCTGCACTCCATCCCGACTGCGTGGCCTTTACGGTCGGCGCGGCCGGCAGCGAGGACCTCGAGTTCGCCCGGCGCCTGACCGCGGACCTCCAGATCCGCCACGAGGTGATCGAGATCCCCCTTCGGAGCATCACGGCAGCACGCGTCAAGGAGGCCGTGCGTGTCAGTGAGGCCACCGAATACGGCGACGTGATCAACGCCGTCGTGTCCATGGAGGTCTTTGCCGCGGTGCACGAGGCCGGCATCAAGGTCGTCCTCACCGGCGATGGCTCTGACGAACTGTTCGGTGGCTACAACATGTACCAGTCCGTCGATGAGGTCACCTCGCGCCAACTCTTCCTCCACAAGATCCGCCAGCTGTCGCGCACGGAGCTCCAGCGGGTCGATCGAACATCGATGGGGCAGTGCGTCGAATCCCGCGTGCCCTTCCTCGACCTCGATCTGCTCCTGTTGGCCATGCGGATCCCGGCGGCATTCAAGATCAGGGACGGTTTCGAAAAGTGGGTGCTGCGCGAGGCGTTTCGGGACCAGCTGCCCGACTACATCCTGGCCAGGCACAAGAACCCGATGTCCCACTCCAGCGGACTCCATGAGCGGGTGCGCCTCTACAAGCCGCTCATGGCCAGGTGGTACCGGTCGTTCGGATACGAGGTGGCCGGTCCGATGCGCCGCGACTTCTCCATCGAGCTGCTCCGTGCCGGCAACGACCTACCCGCGGCACTCGCGGCGGCCGAGCTGCAAGAGGACTACTCCTTGTCGGAGCAGGCCCGCGACTTCGTCGGGGCCCTTCGTTGGAACGTTCGCAACGCCATCACGCCGGGGCGCTCGAGCCGCGCCGGCCACTGAGCACGGAACGCCCGCTCCATCCCGGGCGTGATCCGGGTCCACTTTCATCGGTAACATGAATCCCAACCGGTCGGGAGCGTCCTTCCGCTGGAACTCGAAGGGACTGCCGATGGCGCTGCTCACATTTGGACCTATCGAAACACGCAGAGCGCACGTCGCCATCATGCGACTAGTCGCCACTGCTAGCGGCACACGGCCCTTCGAGGGGTCTCAGGCCGACCTGGTGCGCATGTTCGCCGGACTGATGGGCTGCCCGGGGTGTCACGGATTCGATGAGCCGCTCGACTTTTCCGATCTGCTCGGCGACACAGCCCCCTGGGCAGACGAAGACGAGGCTGCCGCCTCGATCGCTGCCATGCTTCCGGATCAGGCCCAGCGGGTCGAAGCCATCCACGCTGGTCTGCTCGTAGCCATGTTCGCCGAGACTCCCGACCCGGAGGGCCTTCGTGCGGCGCAGCAGATCGCCTCTCGGCTCGGATGTACGGACGATCTGATCGACTCCGTGCTCGCTATCGCCAGCGAAAACACGGCGACGGCAAAATCCGACCTGTTCCGGAGATTCCTGTCGGAGCGCATCGATATCGAGGCGGAGACCATACGCGGCCACATGGACCGTCACGACCTTGCAGCCATCACCCGGCCGGACACCATCAGTCGCTACCACCAGCTCGTCGCCGAGGCCCCTGAGGGATCGCTTGGGGCAGAGATGCGCCGGTTCTACTCCCAGGCACGGTTCGACATCCCCGGAACCCCTGGCACTCCCTTGCCGGTTGAGTTCCTCGGTTCCCACGATGTCCACCACGTCCTTGCCGGCTACGACACCTCGGCACAGGGTGAGGCGTACACCGCCGTCTTCAACGCCGGCAATGCATCCGCCGGCATCGGCTGGCTCACGGTTGTTCTGCTGCAGTGGCACCAGGGGATCAAGCTCGGTGTGTTCCCCGAGGGCCACTCCCACCTGGACCCGGCGGTCATGGCCGTAGCTGCCGAGCGTGGTGCCCTGACCGCAACCGATCTCTACCAAGCGCACTGGGACTGGATGGCATTGTTGAACGAGCCACTCGACTCGGTTCGCGAATCGCTGACAGTTCCGGTCGGGGGCCTTGTGGAACAGGGCGGGTCCTGGGCTCCATGAGCAACAGTCCCGGG
>CAININ010000162.1 GCA_903849265.1 uncultured Acidimicrobiaceae bacterium | reverse complement strand
CTGGAGGATCCGTCGCTGGTGCGCGGATCTGTCAACGAGTTCCTCCGGCTCACCACGCCGGTGCAGAATCTGGCTCGCACCACGACCCGGGACGTCACCGTCAGAGGAGTGACGATCCCGGCGGACACCAAGGTCCTGCTCCTCTACGGCTCGGCAGACCTCGACGAGCGCGAGTTCGGACCCGATGCCGAACAGCTCGACGTCAGTCGCACCGTGCCGCGGTCACTGGGCTTCGGTCACGGGGCCCATCAGTGCCTGGGTGCAGCAGTAGCTCGCCTGCAGGCCGGCATCGCCTTGGAACAGCTGTTGGCCCGGTGCCCTTGGTTCGCGGTGGACGCCGAGGCGGGGCGGTTCGCACCGGGTCCGTACGTCCGGCGCTACGAGTCGCTGCCGTTTGCGTCGGAGGGGTGAGGGGCGACTGATCTACGCCCTCGTTCGGCGAGTCGCCACGGAGCCAGAGCAGGCGGCCCGTATGAGGAGTTCTTGGAGCTCGGGTGAGCCGTGGTACTCGAGTTGCGCCTCGACCACGTAGCCAACAGGTTGGAGCAGGATGCTTCCGTCGGCTTTTTGGCTGACCAGGAATGTCTCGCCTGCGTGTCCGGCGATGGTCACCCGGCTCTTGGCGTCGAACTCGATCAACCGCACCACGTCTTCCTTTTACTCACAGTTCCATCGCTTCGTTCCATCGCTTCGTTCCATCGCTGCGTTCCATCGCTGCGACGAACGGCACGACGAGCGGAGCTCATTCCTCGTCGGCCCAGCCCAGTTCGTCGGCCAAGATGAGCAGGACCTTGTTCGGCAGGCGCTCGCCCCGTTCGAGGAGCTTCACGCAGCCCAAGACATAGGCCTTGCGGGCCTCTTCCATGCCCCGGGTCCGCACCAGTGCCGGGGCAGGGGGCCGGATCCCGATGATGTCGGCCATGTCGCCCGGCTGTTGGCCGGTGTCGGGCTCGTCGACCAGTACCTCGAGGGTGCGGAGCATGTGCCGGCTGGGCGGTGAGCCCTGTTCCCACCGGGCCACCGACTGCTGGGTGATGCCGAGCTGGTCGGCCAGGTCGCGCTGGGTCATCCCGTGCCTCGTCCGGTAGGCACGGATGCGTGCTGCGAGCCCGTCGTGGGGCTCCGGTGTGTACTCGTGTGTATCCACCACTTGTAAACGGTAGTGCGCTACTTGTGCCGTTGACAAGGGGCAGATTCAGCGGGGCACACGTGCCTGGTCAAACTACAAACGTGGCGTTCACACGCTCCGTGTATGTGTGCCGACCCGACGAGTGCAACCTGCGCCCTCAGCCGATCCAGGGGAATCAGTCGATGAGGACGGGGATGGATGCACATGCAAAGGCGACGGCCAAGAGCGGCAGGGCGAGGATCCAGTTCATCGGTTCTCAAGCAGGGGTCTGGGGTAGGGATGGGCGTCGATGTCAGGGTCTGCTTGCCTCCAGAAACCACCGTAGGGGCCGACTTGAAGAACGGGATAAGCCGAACCGAAGAGGTCCCTATGAATGTGAGCCCAACGGAGTTGGGACCGGAGTCCGCACTCGTAGGTCTCTCAGTGGTGGGCCAATCGCAATATGAGCACCAGCAGCCGAACCTCGAGGATCTCGTAGATCACCCGATAGTCGCCAGTGCGCACCCTGCCTTATCCGGGGCTCAGTCGACGAGACCGGGCAGCCTGGCGGGAAGCAAGCGTCTCGATTCATTGCATCACCTAAAACCTCCGCGTGGACACCGTGGAGGCGGGGGGAACATCCGCAGCTACCCCACCGCCAGCGCTCCGGTACGCGGCGACTCAGGGGCGGCATGACACTACGGCCCGATACCGTTGAGCGATGGACTCCCCCGACCAGAGCGACGACGAACGCCTCCTTGCTGCGACCATCGAAGTGCTGGCAACTGGTCCGCTCACCTTCGACCTGCTCGTCGACGCCCTCAATGAGCGGGGAGCCTTCGACCATCTGACCGTCGTCGACGACGACCAACTCTTGGACGTGCTGGAATCGCTCTTCGAGCGAACCGATGCCATCTGCGAGGCCGGCGACCTGGTGGCCTCCACCGCCCACCTGCTCGACGGCATCACCTTCACCCATCGACTGACTGCCGAGGAGCTAGCAACTGGGTTGGTGGCGTCGACCCCGGACCTCGAAGTGATCGACTACGACGTCGACATCAACGGGGCGCTCAGTCTGCCCGGGGGCGGCATCTGCGATCTCGTCTTCCCTTCAGACAACCCGGCGGCCGACGAGAACGGGTCGTTCGTCGGCCCCGACGGCTGGCTGGGCTGGATCCGCGGACCCGGGTTGATGGTATTTCGACGAACAGGCGACATGCTCCTGGTCGAGCCCGCTGAAGACCTGGCTGACGGCAAGGCCGAGCTCGACGCCTTGGTGGCTGCCATCGCCGGGTGGTGCGAACCGGGAGACGCATTCGAAGTGTCGACGGTGCTGATGCCGATGCTCATGGTGGACCCGAGCCTGTTCCGCACGCCGATCCGACCGATCGCCGAGCTGCTCGACGAGCTCGGGTACGAGCGCCGAGGTGCATGGTTCGGACCCCGTGGCGAGCCGTGGGCCACGCCGGGCGAGCAGCACGGCGACATGCGAAAGGCCGAGATCGCCGATCGGTGGCAGCTCGAGCCGTGCTGTTCGGACGCGTTCGAGGTGGTGCTCGATACGTGGGCTGCCGCTGGCGACAACGCACCGGTCGACCACCAGACGATGCGGATCGTGGCCCGGGCCCTCCTGCACGAGCCGGTGAGCCAGGCCTTTGCCGAGTATGTCTTCTGGGACCGGGTGACGGGTAGCGAACGTCTGGCGCAGTTCGCCGCCGAGCTCATCGACCTGCCGGAGTCGGCCCGGGCCCCAGGTCACTATCTGCTGGCCATGCACTGCGAACGGGAGGGCGACGTGGTGGCGGCCGAGTCCCACCTGGCCACGGCGGTGCTGCTCGCCCCTGAATATGGGACTGCGCTCGAGGAGTACGCCCGCTATGTGTTCGACCGGGGCGACATCGCCCGGGCGCAGTCGCTGCAGGTCCAAGCCGGGCTGGGCCCAGGCGTGGCCGAGTACGACTACCTCGCCGACCAGCTCGATCGCATGAGTGCCAGCACCGTCAAGGTCGGTCGCAACGACCCGTGCCCGTGCGGGTCGGGTAAGCGGTTCAAGCAGTGCTGCATCAACGGGGTGACGCTGCCCATCGAGGTCCGATCCGGGATGCTCTGCCACAAGCTCGAGCGGTTCGCCCTGCGGCCGGTGCACCGGGCCCAGATCATGGCCCTGGCCGACCACTTCGATGCCGCCGATATCGACCTGCCCGAATCGGTGGTCCCGATGCTGATCGACCTGATCGCCTCTGACCCCGCCATGGTCCAGGCGTTCCTCGACACCCGGGGGTACCTGCTTCCGGACGACGAGCGGCTGCTCGTCGAACAGTGGCGCCATGCTCGGCTCGGTCTGTACGAAGTGCTCGAGGTGGAGCCCGGGGCCGCCATGACCGTGCGGGACACGGCCAGCGGCGAGCAGTTCATCGTGACCGAGCGGACGGCCACGAAATCGATCGGACCCAACGCGTTGATCCTCACCAGGATCGCCCCGGTCGGCTCGCAGTATCAGATCATCGGGGCAGTTATGCCGGTGACCCTGTCCCAGCGCCAATCCGTCCTCGATCTCCTGGACGGCGGCTACAGCGCCGACGACGTGGCGGACTGGCTGGTCGCCATCTGCCGGCCGCCAACCGTGCAGAACCGAGAGGGGGACGAGTTGGTGGTGTGCGCAGTCACCGTGCGTCCCACCTTCATCGGTTGGGACGAACTCGGGCCCCGGCTGGACGACCTGTTCGGCCCGGCCGATGGTGGCGCCTGGCGGGACCTGCTCGACCCGGACGGTGAACGTCTAGTTCGGGCCGTGCTCCGCCGAGATGGCTTGGACCTTGTGATCGAAACCAACTCGTTGGAGCGGTCCGAGGATGTGCTCGAGCGGTTGATGGACATCCCCGGTGCCGCGTTCTCGGTCATCGACCGCGTAATGAGCCCGTTCGACCAGATCGAATCAGCCCCGGGATCTGCAGCAGGGTCGACGGGAAGGAGCTGGTCGAGCAACGACGATCTCTCCGACATGCCCGATGAGATCCGCGAAGTCGTGGAGAACATGGTCCGCCAGCAAGAGCAGCAGTGGGTGGACGCTCCGGTCCCCGCATTGGGCGGTCTCACTCCTCGCCAAGCGCTCGACGACCCCACCCGCCGTGAAGACCTGCTGGCCCTGCTGACGGAGTTCGAACGTCGAGGTGCGCAACAAGATCCGGGCACCACGTTCGACGTCGACCGGATCCGGGGGCTGCTCGGACTCGAGTGACCAAGGGCTGCCAGCGGCAGATCGACACGGCAGAGTCGGACGGGCGGTCGAGGAGCAGCGTGTCGAACTAACGGGCTACGCCGCGCTGCCCTGGGGCACGACCCACTGAACGGGCTGGCCCGTTACACCCGCAATCCGATCGAAGTCGGCGTCATAGTGGAGCACCGTCAGGCCCGCCAACTCGGCGCATGCCGCGATCAAGAGATCCGGCAAGGGAACGGACCGGTGCTGAGAGAGATCGGCCAACTGCGACTGCACGCCAAGCGCTCGGTCGATCACGGCGTCGGTTACTGGCACGCGCGGCATGGCGAGGAGTCCGCTGGCCAGCGCCCGATAGGTGGCGGGGCTAGGGGCGCTGTAGAGCAGTTCGAGATCGATGATCCCGCAGGTGGCGATGCGGCCGGCAAGAAGCAGCGGTTCGATCACGTCCCGCACGGTCGCACGCGTATCCCCACGGGTGAGCGCGCTCTTGTCCGCCAAGTAGATCGCCACCGCCTTAGCGCCAAGCGCCAGCCATGACGACCGGATCATCGAGCTGCAGTGTTCCAGGGGTGAAGAGCAGTTCGACGAGCTGCCTCCGCTGCTGCAACTTGATCACCTCGTCGAGGGCGGCATCAACGGTGTCGGTCAGTGACTTGGTCCCGAGGATCTGCTTGGCCGAGTCGACCTTTTCGAAGTCGACCTGGAAGGAAGTCTTGCGTCTTGTCTCCATTGCCATGGGCACATGATAGCGGTGTGGTGAATTGTAGGTAGCGAGGTGTGCATATTTTGCTATCCGTTTCTACTATCACAGAGTGTAGGTACCTGAACTTTGTGTTCATGGACCTCGGAGACCCGACGCGAGCTGTGATGCCGACCTTGGATGGAGCTGTTCTGGCCGTCCTGGCTCGTTCCGGGCGACCGCTCACCGTCGGCGAGGTCGCAGTGCAGACTGCCCGTAGTTCGAAGATCGGCGTGCGCCAGTGCCTCTCGACTGGTCGACCAGGGGATCGTCCACGCAGCGCAGATGGGCCGAAACCGAGTGCACGAACTCAACCGAGAGCACGTAGCCGCGCCCGTTGCTGACATCCTGGCGAACCTCCGACTCGAGCTGTGGAGACGAATGTGCGAAGAGATCAGCACGTGGGATCCTGCACCGCTCTATGCCTGCGTATTCGGATCATCGGCAAGGGAAGACGGCGACGTCGACAGCGACGTGGACCTCCTCCTTGTCCATCCCGCGCTGGCCATCCGTGACGAGTCCGAGCGTTGGTCGGACCAGGTAGACACATTGCGCCTCCATGTGCGGGCTTGGAGTGGGAGCCTCCTCCAAGCAGTCGAACGTTCCGCGGCCGAATGGTCCGAGCAACGCAAACGGGGTCGATTGGCCGAAGAGATCCACCGAGATGCTGTCGAGATGATGGCGAACGTGGGGGTGGCGGCGATGGCTGCTGGAACGACGAGAGGTCGGTAGCGCACTGTGCCCAAACCAACCAAGACAACACCATGTGGGGTCGGCGAATCCCGAGTGCGCCGTAAGACGGCCCGCGCCTACCTCGAGGTCGCTTAGGCCGTATTGGGCGAGCAAGCACGCGACGAGTTCCTGAGCGTGTCGGCAGGACTCGCTGTCCTCGTTGGGATAGCCGCTGGCGATGCAATCTGTTGCGCACCGCTTCGGAGCTGACACCGCGGCCCCGACCACCGTCGCGCCACGGATCTGTTGAAGACAGCCGTTCCGGATGGCGCCAAGCTTGCATTGACGCTCGGACGACTCCTCGACGTAAAAGACGAGGCCCACTACGGCGCCATCCTGGTGTCCTCGCGCAAGGCGAGTGATGCTCTCAGGTGGGCCAAGTTGGTTGTCGACCGAGCTGGTGACGAGGTCGAGCGGTAAGGCTCTACCCCTCGTCGCGTAGAGCCGGCACACCACGCACCACGCTGCGCACGTTGATCGAACTGATCTCCGCCACATCCACCACCACCGGACAGACCATCAAGGCCGACTACGACCTCAACTGGTATCCGAAGGGTGTCAAGGTCACCAACTCAGAACTGGCAGCAGTCCGGCTGGCACCCCACGAGTTCCAAGGAGTGTGGAACGACACCGTCAGTGCGCAATCAGATCCGGCGTGAGCCATCAGTCTCGGAGGGCAGGCCCCCACGGGAATCCATGCCGGTGATCCGTCGGCGGCGGGTTCGGCCTCTCGGTTCGACCCCAAAGCGGACGGCTGGGTCCGCGTGCCGTCAGGAAACCGACCGCGATCAGCCGAATGTGAACACCGCGATGATGCCGCCGCCGAGGACCATCAACGCTGGGTTCACCTTCGTCCACATCGTCAGTCCGAGTACAACGAGGGCGATGCCTGCCACTACAAGGATCTGCCAGCCTTGGACCACGGTCGACTCGATCTGTGCCAACCGGAACGCCCCCGCAGCGACAAGCCCGATGGCCGCTGGTGCCATCCCGACAGACATGGCGTGCCGCCACGGTGAAGTGCGCCACCGGTCGACATGCTCGAGCGAGTTGATCACGATCATCAGCACGGTCGACGGAAAGATGAACCCGACGCCGGCGGCCAACGCGCCCGGTACCCCGGCCACGATGAACCCGATGCCGGACATGTACATGGCTGAAGGGCCCGGTGCCAACTGACCGAGGGCATAGAGGTGGACGAACTCGATGCTCGAGATCCAGTGATGACGAGAGACCACATCCGTCTCCACCTGAGGAAGCACGACGTTCCCCCCACCGAAAGCGAGCAGAGAGAGTCCGGCGAACGTCATGAAGATGGTCAGGACCTGATGCATCACTCACCCCCCGACGGACGGTACCGGAGGTAGATCACGTAGGGGACTCCGAACAGGAGCACGGCCGCAAGCAGGTTGAGGTGACCGAGCAGGATGGACGCAGTGGTCAGGACGGCGATTGCGGCGGGCAAGAGCGAGCGGAGGTGGATACGTCCCATGGTCAACGCGTTGCCAGCGGTCAGGCCGACGGCAGAAGCGCCGAAGCCGGCCAATAAGGCCACCACCACAGGAACATGGGTGAAGTGGATGGCGAAGGCAGCCAACAGGCAGTTGGCAACGATGGCCGGGGTCACCATGCCGAGCAGAGCGAGGATGACTCCCGTTACCCCGAG
>CAININ010000161.1 GCA_903849265.1 uncultured Acidimicrobiaceae bacterium | reverse complement strand
GCCGTCTCGGGCGTCTCGGTTCCCCAGACGATCCCCTGGTGGAGATCGGTGATCCGCACCGAGTCGTTCTTGGCATAGAACGCAAAGAGCAACTGATCCAACGTCTTGGTCATGTGGTAGATCGAGCCGGGGTTGGCGGGGTGGAGGATCTCCCGCTCGAGCGTCCCGTCCGGAGTGGGCACATGGACGGTCAGGTAGCCCTCGGGAATAGGGGCCGAACCGGACCAGCCGTAGCCGTAGACGCCCATGGTTCCAAGGTGGACCACGGCGATGTCGAGGTCGGATTCGACGATGGCGCACAGGACGTTGTGTGTTCCAGAGACATTGTTGTCGACTGTGTAGCGCTTGGTCGCCGAACTGCGCATGGAGTACGGGGCTGCCCGCTGCTCGGCAAAGTGCACCAGTGCGTCAGGCCGGAAGTCGAGGAGCAGGTCGACGAACCGGTCGTACTCCTTGGCGATGTCGAGATGGACGAAGCCGATCTCCTTGCCAGTGTGCTCCTGCCACGCAGCCAAACGCTCATGGATGGGGCGGATAGGAGTGAGGGACTCGACCTCGAGTTCGACATCGATATAGCGCCGACTGAGGTTGTCCACGATCGTGACGTCGTGGCCGGCCTGGGACAGATGAAGCGCTGTGGGCCACCCGCAGAATCCGTCACCCCCGAGAACAAGAAGTTTCATGATTGTTTCTCGGTCCGATGCTGCGTCGGATGGGAACAGAGCATTGTCATTACGAATCGAAGGATACTCGCAGTAGCGCCAGCGCACCGATCGTGGGAGTGCTGGCGCCCCGATCCGATAGCGGCGCCACCGAAGGGGAGTCGCCCAGATAGGCGTCGATTCCCTCTAGCGTGGGAAACGCATGCTCACCCTTCCTCGGACCGTCCACGACCAGATGGTCGCCCACTGCCTCGTCGGCTTGCCGGACGAGGCCTGCGGCCGGTTGGGCGGCGACCTGGCTACCGGGACCGCCGTCACCTGTTACCCGACCCGGAACTTGGCGGCCTCCGCCAAGTTGTACACCGTCGACCCGAAAGAGCACCTTCGGGCCGACCGGGACGCGGAAGGGAGCGGAAACTCCATCATCGGGGTCTTCCACTCCCATACCCACACCGAGGCCTACCCGTCTCCGACCGACGTGGCCCAGGCGCCAGACCCGTCCTGGCACTACGTCCTGGTGTCGTTGCGTGACACCGAGCCGATGGTGCGCAGCTACCGGATCGTCGAGGGAGTGATCGAGGAAGAACCGGTCCGCCTGCTGGCCCGGTAGAATCCTCACCTGGCAGGTCAAGATTCACTCTGGTTCCGATGAACCGTCACGGGCGGACGTCGAGCCTCTTGTCCAGCACTGCCTCGTACGCAACACCGCAAGGACCGATCCCTTCCCGGGATGGTGGAACGCAAAGGAGCATCCGTGCCCGTCCAAGTCAACCTTCCCACCGTCCTCCGGCCCCATGCCGGAGGAGAGCGCACGATCGCTGTCGAAGGGGAGACCGTGGGCCAGGTGCTGAACGCCCTGGTGGCCCGATACCCAGGCATGAGCGGCCAGGTCATCGACGACACCGGAGCGCTGCACAAGTTCGTCAACATCTACATCAACGACGACGACGTCCGGTACCTCTCCGGGGTGGACACCCCCGTGGGTGCCACCGACGAGCTCTCCATCCTCCCGGCTGTGGCCGGCGGCGCGTTCGCGGCCGGGGTGCACCACCAGCGATGACCGTCTACGGGTCGGTCCTGGACCTCATCGGCAACACGCCGCTGGTCGATATCTCGTCGCTCAGTCCGAACCCTGACGTCCGGATCCTGATCAAGCTCGAGGGCCAGAACCCCGGAGGCTCGGTCAAGGATCGGATCGCTCTGGCCATGATCGAGCAGGCCGAACGGGACGGCACCCTCACTCCGGGTGCCACCCTGATCGAGCCGTCTTCGGGCAACACCGGCATCGGCCTGGCCCTGGTCTGCAAGATCAAGGGCTACAAGCTCAAAGTGGTACTCGCCACCAACGTGTCCATCGAGCGCCGCCAGCTCCTCGAGTCGTGGGGTGCCGAGATCATCGAGTCACCGGGAGCGGAAGGGTCCAACGGCGCAGTCCGTCGAGCCCGTGCCCTGGCCGCCGAGCACCCCGAGTGGACCTTCCTCTACCAGTACGCCAACCCGGCCAACCCGAAGGCGCACTATGAGGGCACCGGGCCCGAGATCTGGCGCGACTGCCCCGAGATCACCCACTTCGTCGCCGGACTCGGCACCTCGGGCACACTGCTCGGCGTGGGGCGGTACCTCAAAGAGCAGAACCCCGACATCAAGGTCTTGGCCATCGAGCCACCAGCCGGCGAGCTGGTCGATGGATTGCGCAACCTCGACGACGGGTACATCCCCCCGATCTTCATCGACAACCGCGGGGCGGAGCTCCTCGACGGCAAGCGCATCGTCCGTCCTCGCGAGTCCATCGAATGGACTCGCCGGCTCACCGAAGTGGGCATCTTCGCCGGGATATCTTCGGGTGCGATCCTGGCTGGAGCCGTCAAGACCGCAGCCACCCTCGAGTCCGGGGTGATCGTGACCGTGTGCTGCGATGCCGGATGGAAGTACCTCTCCACTGGGGCCTGGACCGACGACATCGACCTGGTCGAGGCCCGGGCCAAGGAGATTACGTACTTCTGACGAGTGTTCCCGATCTCGGTGATCTGATGCCCAGCGACACCAGGTACTGAGTTCGCGGGTCACCGGGCCGTGGTGACCTGGCTCTCGTGGTCTGGGCTTCCCGGTGTCCGGGCCCACTGCGCCTAACCTGGGCCGATGCCTTCGAAGACCAGCGCTGGATCGGGTCCTGCCGCGGCCGTGGACCCAGGCGATGCATTCACCCTTACCGTCCTCGGGTGCGACGGCAGCTGGCCCGGTCCCGCTGGTGCCGGCAGCGGGTACCTGCTGCAGGTGGGTGGGAACGTGATCGTGCTGGATGCGGGGCCGGGGACGTTCGCCGTCCTGCAGACGTTGGTGGACCCGGCCGAAGTGGATGCCGTGGTCATCACCCACCACCACAGCGACCATTGGACGGATCTGTACGCCATGGACACCCAGGCCCGGTTCGGCCGCCGCCGGTCTCCCCTTGCCGTCTACGCCCCGGCTCGCGTCATCGAGTTGGCCGGGGCCGACCGGACGCCGATGCTCGAGTGGCGACCCGTGACCCACGGGGACCGGGCCGGAATCGGCGAGGTGTCGTGCGCCTTCCACCGCACCGCCCACGCCATGGAAACCCTGGCTGTCCGGATCGACGGCGGCGGAAGGGCACTCGGCTACTCTGCCGACACGGGACCGGAGTGGGCGATCAGCGACCTCGGAACCAATCTCGACCTGGCCCTGTGCGAGGCGACGTACACCGTCGAGCACGAAGGGACAGCCGGGCACATGAGCGGACGCCAAGCCGGGGCTGCAGCACGCGACGCAGGTGCGAAGCGCCTAGTCATCACCCATCGGTGGCCCACGGTCGACGCGGATGCAGTAGCGAAGGAAGCCGAGGCCGCATACGGCGCCCCGGTGGAACAGGCAACCATCGGAAGGGAATTCACACTGTGAGCGACACCACCAACGCCGGACGGGCAGACGGCAGGGGATTAGACGAGCTGCGCACCGCCTCGTTCGAGCGGGACTTCACCGTCTTCGCCCCGGGATCCGTTCTGGTGTCCATGGGACGTACCCGGGTGCTGTGCACCGCCTCAGTAGAGGAGCGCGTGCCGCCGTGGATGCGGGGTTCGGGCAAGGGATGGGTGACGGCGGAGTACTCGCTGCTCCCCGGGTCGACGGGCGAGCGGGTCACCCGTGAAGCGGCCAAAGGGAAGCAGTCAGGACGTACGCAGGAGATCCAGCGTCTGATCGGCCGCTCGTTGCGTTCGGTCTGCGACATGGTCGCCCTCGGCGAACTTCAGATCACCGTGGACTGCGATGTGCTGCAGGCAGACGGCGGTACCCGGACGGCAGCCATCTGCGGGGCCTACGTGGCGCTGCACGACGCGCTCACCCGCCTGGTCCAGAAAGGCACGTTGCGGGTCAATCCGTTGACGGAAGCCGTGGCCGCCATCTCGGTCGGCGTGGTCGATGGCGTGTGCATGCTCGATCTCCCCTACGAGGAGGACAGCCGGGCCGAAGTGGACATGAACGTGGTCATGACGTCCTCCGGGCGGTTCATCGAGGTCCAGGGGACCGCCGAGGGGATGCCCTTCACCAAAGCCGAGCTCGATGAGATGCTCAGCCTGGCCGAGCACGGGATCGCCCAGCTCCTCGACCTCCAGACGGCGACCCTGGCCGAGCCGCCGGCTCCCCGCTGACGCGAGGCGTGCCCACGATGCCCGAGCTCACCTTGGTAGTGGCCAGCGCCAATCCGGACAAGGCAGCCGAGATCAACGCCATCTTGGGGGTAGTCCCCGGCCTGGTCCTGGTCGCTCGTCCGACAGATGTCCCTGACGTCGAGGAGACGGGGGATACCCTGGAAGAGAACGCCCGGCTGAAGGCTCGGGCGCTGTGCGAGGCGACGGGGCTCGCTGCTGTTGCTGACGACACCGGACTCGAGGTCGACGCACTCGACGGCGCCCCTGGCGTCTATTCGGCCCGGTTCGCCGGGGAAGACGCCACCTACGGCGACAATGTGGCCAAGATGCTGGACGAGCTGCAGCGGGCGGGGGCTACCGATGCTGCTGCTCGGCGGGCCAAGTTCCGCAGCGTGGCCTTCATCGCCTATCCCGATGGCTCCGAGCTGTGGGTAGACGGCGAAGTGGCGGGAACGATCACCGTGACCGCCCGCGGCCAGGCGGGGTTCGGGTACGACCCGATCTTTGCTCCGGATGGGTATGACGGGCGCACGTTTGCCGAGATGTCGGCCGAGGAGAAGCATGCCGTGTCCCACCGCGGGCGGGCGTTCCGGAACCTTGCTGAGCGGCTGGGAGCGAGCGGGCGATGACATCTCCCGTGCTGCGGACTGCCCTCGACCGGGCGCGGCGGGCCTTGGTGGACCTAGCGGCCGGTCATGACCGGGTGCGGTCTGTGGTCGCCCGTGGCGGTGCCGAGCTGACTAACGCCGCCGAACGGGCTGCTGCGATGGCCGAAGCTCGCAGGGCCGGCGTTCCTGACGCCTACGGGGGTGCCTACTTCGGCGAAGGGCGCGACGCTGCCGGGGACCGGCAGGGCCGGTCCGGGTATGCCCGCTACGACCGGGTGGCATCGAATGCCGACATCGCCGGGTGGCTGCTGTGGCGCAACTTCCGGGTCGCCACCAGCCTGGACGTCGGATGCGCCACCGGCTACCTGGTCGAAGTGCTGCGCGAGCGGGGGATCGACGCAGAAGGATGCGACCTCAGTCAGTTCGCCATCGACCATGCGAGCCCAGGCGCCGTCGGCCATGTGCGGGTCGCCAACCTGTTCGCTGGGCTGCCCTGGACCGATGGCGCCTTCGACCTTGTGACCGCCCTCGAGATCCTGGAGCACCTGCCGCCTGACCGGGTGCCGGTGGCGTTGGCCGAGCTGGCCCGCATCTGCGGCGGCTACCTGTACGCCACCATCCCGTCGTTCGGACCCAACCGGTCCGGTCCCGACGGCCACTACGAAGGCAAGGTTCGGCCCGAACGGGTCGAGTACTACCGCGGGCTCGGACCGGAGTACCGGGGTCCGGTACCCGAGCCCGACCTGGCCGTCGATGCGGACGGCGAACTCGTCGAAGGACACCTCTGCATCGCCAGCTTCGAGTGGTGGACCGAGCAGTTTGCCGCTGCCGGCTTCACCCGCTGCACCGACGTCGAAGTGCGACTGTACGCCGACATCGAGCCGGCCGACCTCGCCCAGTTCTGGAACCTCTATGTGTTCCGCACGTCCGACGCCGACCCTTCGGTGGTCGAACCCCGCGAGCCTGGGCGCACCCTGGCCGAGATCGGGCTGCTGCACCCCTTACTCGGAACCTGAGCGCCAGCACCGAGATTGCGGGAGCAAGGTCGCACTTCCCAATTGACCGCTTCCCTCGGGTAGCTGGTGGTCGACTCTGCAGTCAGCTGCGCTTCGGCCGGAGTCCACGCCAAAGCACTCAGATCGAGGGATAGGCGAGGAGCTTGACCCCGGAGATCGCCAAGCTCGAGAGCGGAATATGGGAAAGCTCTGGCGGTACATGGATTGCGTTGTGCATGAGCTCGACCTTCCCGATCTGGAACCCTGCGGAAAGAAGTGCACCCTGGAGGTCGTCCACGGTGATGCGGTTGCACGACAGATACAGGTCGGACATCGCCTCGGCAAGTGCCGGTTCCATCTTCGATCCCAGCGCAGCACGTATCTCGTCGGGCTCCAACCGCAGCTGCGCAAAGGGGGCGTCGAAGAAGGGCCAGAGGTGCGAGCCGTGCTCGGAGAAGTAGAGGGGCCAGATCTGCACGAACAGCAGGCCCTGCGGCCTGAGTACCCGACGGATCTCGCGCAGCAGCACCTCGGGATCGCCGACGTGCTCGAAGACGGACCAGGCGACTACGAAGTCGACAGACGAATCGGGCAGGGGGATCGAGTCGGGCATCGAGGTCGCGAACTCGGGAAACGGGCCGGTGGCGACATCCACGTCGTGCTCTTCGGCAAGTGACTTGAGGAACTCCTGATCGACAGCGGCCACGTCGAGGGCGATCACCCGGCGGATTCCGGCTCGGCGGCTCAGCCCGAGTGCGAAGATGCCGTCCCCGCATCCAAGGTCGAGGTCGATCGAACCCTGGAGGG
>CAININ010000160.1 GCA_903849265.1 uncultured Acidimicrobiaceae bacterium | reverse complement strand
TCGACCTCGACGGTCCCGATCCTTGATCGGAACGGGAGCCCTTCTCCTTGTAACTCCAGTGGGCGGCGATCCCGTACTCTGCCCGACGGTGCATCTCGTGGGTGCGGACCTGCACCTCGATCGGCTTGCCGTCGAGACCGATCACCGTGGTGTGCAGCGACTGGTACAGGTTGAACTTGGGTGAGTTGATGTAGTCCTTGAATCGACCCTGGACCGGTGGCCAGATGGCGTGGATCGACCCGAGCGCGGCCCAGCAGTCCTTTTCCGACTCGACGATGACCCGGATGCCCACCAGGTCGTAGAGCTCGTCGAACTCCTTGCACCGCACGACCATCTTTTCGTAGATGCTCCACAGGTGCTTCGGGCGACCGGTCACCTCGGCGTTCAGGCCTGATGCCTCCAGCCGCTCGCGCACCGACACCAGGACCCGGGCCAAGAACTCGTCGCGCAGTGGCGCACGGTTGGCCACCATCTGCTCGATCTCGGCAAACCGCTTGGGATGCAGCGTGGCGAACGAGAGATCTTCGAGCTGCCACTTGACCCCTTGGATCCCGAGTCGGTGCGCAAGGGGCGCATAGATGTCGAGGGTCTCCTGAGCCGTCCGGCGCTGCTTCCACTCGGGCATGACCGAAAGCGTCCGCATGTTGTGCAGACGGTCCGCCAACTTGATGATCAGGACTCGCCAGTCGTTGGCCATAGCCACGAGCATCTTGCGGACGGTGGCAGCTTGCTGCGCTTCTTTTGAGTCGAACTGGAGCCGGTCGAGCTTCGTGACGCCCTCGACGATCAGTGCGACCGAAGGACCAAAATCTCGCTCGATGATCTCCGTGGTGACCCCGGTGTCTTCGACTGCGTCGTGCAGCAGGGCCGCAGCCACGGTCTGGGCGTCGAGGCCCAGGTCGGCCACGATCCCGGCCACGGCGATGGGGTGGGTGATGTAGGGCTCCCCCGAGCGCCGCAACTGGCCGGCATGTGCAACTGTCGCCGTCTCGGCCGCCCGAACGATGAGCGAAGTGTCATCTCCCGGGTGCCGTCGCAGGTACGCGGCAACCACAGGGGCGAGCAGCTCCGCCTCGTCAGCGGGCAAAGAGGAGCCGGCGAGCCGTTCGTCGACTGCTTCGGTCGCCCCCTCGGCGGGGGCTGGTGTGGCCAGCGCCATACCTACACGGTACCTGCATGAGCAGCGGTGCCGGTTCGTTGGCGCATGCCGTCACCTGTGCGACGGCGATGCTGGCTCAGAGTCACCTCTTCTCCTCGGCCCCGGCTGATGACTACGTTGCATCCCTGTAAGTGGCAAGGCAGATCCGCGCCATTGCATCCCAGGATCGATTCGTCGACACCGCCCTGGCGTTGTGGGACATGGCGTCCCATGCTTCGTCGTCGAGGTTCACCAAGCGCTCCACGGCTGCGCCGAGCCCAGCGAGATCCTCGGGGTCGACAATGAAACCCGTCTTCCCATCGTCGACGATCTCCGGCATGCCCCCCACTGCGGTGCACACCGCAGGCGTGCCCGAGGCCATTCCTTCCAAAAGCGTGAGTCCCAGCAGCTCGGACTTTCGAGCGTCGGCCCCGAACGTGGTGCGATAGACCGAGGGCAGGACAAGGGCACGCGACGTTCGATACGCCTCACGCAGTTCCTCGTCCTCCACCCGCTCCCGGAACTCCACGGACTTCCCCTTGGCTCGGGACTCCAAGAGCAATCGATAGTCGGCGTCGTAGGGACGACCGATGACGAGCAGTTCGAGGTCTGAGGGAATGGCCTCGATCAGGCGGTCGATCCCCTTGTGAGGGAGGAGGCGGCCGACGAAGAGTGCGCGTCGACGGCGAGATTCCGGCGGGCCGGGGTGGAACTTGTCGGGATCAACTCCACCGAGAACGACCGTATTCTTGTTCTTCATCTCTGGGTAGAAGTCGGCACTGAACTGACTGATCGCCAGGAAGCCATCGACCCACCGCTGCAGGCGAAGACGCCTCCAGTAGTTCTTGCCGCTTCCCCCGAGGTCGGTGGCGAAGACCCGGCGGCGGGTGAGGTGCCCGGCGATGACGCCGACGTTGGCCACAACGCTCTCCCACTGATGGAGGTGGATGACGTCAGCGCGCAGCAGCTCTCCGAGGAGTTGCTCGGACAAGGGGTTGACCTCTGATCCCTTCCACCGTCCGCGCAGTGGCAGGACCCGGATGGACAGCGGTCCGTCTTGCCAAGTTCGCGGGTTCTTCCCAAACGTGACGAGCCGGACCGGGGTGTGTGCGGCCATGGCCTTCGCCAACTCGAACGGATAGCGTTCGCCTCCGCCGAAAATTCCTTCGTCGCCGAACGCCGCAGGCGAAATGTGCACCACTCTCGGCGCCTCGGGGAACTTACGCATCTCTCACTCCTATCCGCCAGAGAATCAATCGTTTCGGCCAGATGGCCGGGAACTCCACCGGCCAGCCGCCGGTGAGCCCGAGACCAACCACGAATGCGGTTCCTGCCAGGGCGATGGACGGGATCGGCCACTGTCTGGTGACCGCCCAGGTCGCGACCATGGCGGCGAGGCCGATGGCTGGCGAGATCGATGCCCTGAGCATCGGGCTCCCAGAGAACGTGTGGCGGAGAGCGAATGCGGCACCTGACATCACCAACAGTTCGGTGGCCACCGTCAGCCAAGCGGACGCGGTCACGCCGAAGTGTGGGACCAGCAGGAGATTCATGGTGACATTGAACAACAGCGCCAGGCCACCTTGGATCATGAGCCACCGTTGTCGGTGCGTCACCACCATGGCTGCGCCGAACACGTTGGACGCAACGGCGACCACGCCGGAAATGGCAAGGATCTCGAGCAGTGGCGCGGCCTCGGCGTATGACTTGCCGTAGTAGAGGCGCACCAGCAGATGGCTGTACAGCGCCACTCCTACGCATAGCGGAACCGCGGACACGGCCAGCCAGTGCCAAACGCTCGCCACGACACGCGCCAATTGCGCAGGATTCTTCGCGTGAGCGGACAACCCGGGAGTCACGGCGGTGATCGTGAGTCCGGGGATGACCACGAGGAAGGAGAGGAACTTGGTGGCGGCCGCATAGTTCGCGACCTCGTGACTCGAAACAAGAAAGCTGACGATGGTGAGATCGAGCATGAAATATGCGCTCGCCAACAGCGAACCCAGGCCCAACGGCAGTGACTCATGCAACATGTGCATCCGGGTGGGGCGGTCTCCCCTCTGCGCATCCACTATCCGCATCCCGACGAACGCCAGAACAAGGCAGTTGATGATCGACATGATCGTCAGTACGCACGCCAAGATGACGGGTCCGGCCCCGGCGAACGCAAGCAGGACCAGGGCGCCAGCCTGCACGACGTTGGTGATGACATCGACGAGCCCCAATGTGGCTGTCCGATAATTGGCGTAGAAGACCTGACGAATTCCGCTCAATCCAGCAATGGCCAGGCACGGGGCGAGGACCAGTAGGACCTGGATCTTGACAGTGCCGAGGCCGACCAGCAGCGCGAACACAACCACGCCCGCACCCACCATCATCGACCAGGTGGTCTGCACCCACAGCATGGACCGGACAAGTCGGCCATCCCGACCATTGCCTGCTCCCAAGGCACGCGCCAACACTGAGCCAAACCCAAAGTCACTTACCGAAGACGCCAAATAGAACATCGCCAGACCTGCGGCATACTCGCCGAAGCCAGATGTTCCGAGTTTCCGAGCCAATACGGCCGTCGAGATGGCCGACAACACCTGCACGACGACACGCCGGACGAGTAGCTGCGTTGCAGATCCAGCCATCTTCCGGTTTGCTGTTCCGAACTGGTCCGGATCGGACTCGCCGGGCATCATGACGACTTCCTACGAGCAAACATGGAGCGCAGATCATCGGCCCAGGCGCCGAGGGACCCGCGGCATCGCCAACGCAACGATGGTGGCTCACGGTTCTCGGGAAGAGTCACCGACTGAGCCGTGTTGACCCCTACCGGAATGATCATCGACGGGAGGTGCGCAAACAGTGGAAGCTCAACGGCCGTCACAGAACTGCGCATTTTCAGACACCCGCCGATGTCCCCCGGACACGAAGAGTCTGCCCTGACCCGTTCCATCCGACGCCCTTGACCGATTCAGCCACAGCAATAAATGCACTGAGGCAGGCGGACTCAAGGGGAAGCGCCTCACCGGGGAAAGCATACTGACAACGGCACAACGCGGCGAACGTGCCGCACGCTAGGCCCCTAACCCCGCGCCCCCCAGGTGACCGCCATGGTGGACTTCCGCATCGGCCCACAGGAGCGATCGGGCCTACGGGTTCAGGCTCAGACCGTCGGGCTCCGGCTCAGCGCTTCTTGCCCTTGCCCTTGCGAGGGCGAGGCGGAGGACGATTGGCTGCCGGACGGGTCGACCCCTGGGAAGACCTCGACGTGCTTGATCCGGTCCCTGACCCCTGAGCGGACGCTGCTGCATCGTCACCGGAGCCTTTCGACTCCTTGGCATTCCCCTTGGCCGACGAACCGGCACCTGGCCGTATCACGCCGTCACCCGAGCGCACCTTGCTCGATCCTCGTCCTTTGCCCGCTGAGGCGCCGGCCATCGCTGCAGCCATGGCCGGGGTCAGCGCAGGACCGCGGTCGCCACGAGCCTCGAGGCGTTGACGGATCGTCACGTACCGGGGCTCGCGCTCCTTCATGAATGCAAGCAGGGGCGATGCGATGAAGATCGAGGAGTATGCCCCGCTGGTGAGACCGATCACGAGGGCAAGACCGAAGCTCTGCAAGGTGGTGGCGCCCAGGACGAGGGATCCGATCACCAGGATCGAGAGCACGGGCACGATCGCCACCAACGAGGTGTTGATCGACCGTGCCAACGTCTGGTTCATCGAAAGGTTGACCATCTCGGAGTAGGTGATGCGCCCAGACGCCCCAAGTCCCTGAGAGTTGTCCCGTATTCGGTCGAACACGACCACGGTGTCGTACAACGAATACCCGAGCACGGTCAGCACCGCCACCACCGTGTCCGGTGTCACCAGGAACCCGAAGATGGAGTAGATCCCGACCACCACAAGGATGTCGTGGAACACGGCCACGATCGCCGCAACTGCCATCTTGAACTCGAACCGGAGCGAGATGTATGCCGTGACCACGATGAAGAAGATGATCAACGCCTGAATGGCCTTGGTCGTCACATTCGAGCCCCACGTGGATCCGACTTGGTTGATGCTGACGCTGTTCAGCTTTACGTGGGCTGCGTCGGCCAGCGCCTTCTGCACTTTGAGCAAGCTGGCCTGCTGCTGATCAGCGGGGACGTTCGCCAAGTCGGCGGTGACCTGGATCTGTTTCTGCCCGTTCAGCTGGTTGGTGAGCTGCACCACAGTCGGCGAGGAAACACCGGCATCCTTGGCCACCTGCGTGGCCTGGGCCACCGTGAGGGTCTGCGAGGAGACGAGCCATGACTGCCCGCCCTTGAAATCGATGCCCTCGTTGAGCCCGCGTGTGGAAAGGGAGATGATGCCGAGGATGATGATCAGCGCCGAGATCCCGAACCACCACTTGCGGTTGCCGATGAAGTCGAATGAGGTCTCGCCCCGGTAGAGGCGAAGGAACAGGTTGGGACGCTTGGCCCCACCCGCCTCGGATTCGTCGAGCTCGGCGGCGAACTCGATCTCTTCTTCGAACGCTACTTCGAGCTCGGCGGCCGGGTCGAGCTCGGCCTCCGTCCCGTCATCCTTCGGAGTGTCTGTGCTCATTTGTCGGCCCCCACGCTCATCCCGAGGCCGCTGGCCACGCCCATCGTCTTGGCCTCGGTGGCTCCTCGGCTACGGCCCAGCAGGATCACAAAGGGCCGGGTGAAGAATTAGGTGACGATCACATCGAGGATCGTCGAGAGGCCGAGGAAGAGGGCAAACCCCTGGACCGGCCCGATCGAGAACTTGTACAGCACGAGCGCACCGAGGAACGACACCAGGTCTGCAGCCAGCACCGTACGGAATGCGCTCTTGAACCCGCGGTCAACGCTGGTGCGCACCGTACGTCCAGAACGCGCCTCGTCCTTTAATCGCTCGAAATAGACGATGTACGAGTCGACAGTGATACCGATCGACACGATGAGGCCGATCACGCCGGCCAGATTGATGGTGGTATTGAACGCCTGACCCATCATGGCGATGATGGCCCACAGAAGCGCACCGGTGAGCGCCAGACCGGACACCACGACCAGGCCGAGCAGCCGGTAGTAGAAGATCGTGTAGATCATCACGAGCGCGAGGCCGATAAGACCGGAGATCAGTCCCGCCTGCAGTGACGACTTGCCGAGGGAGGGCGACACGGTTTGGACGGTCTGCTGGTCCAACTTGACCGGAAGGGCACCGTAATTCAGTTGGTTCGCCAATGCCTTGGCCTGGGTCTCGGTGAAGCTCCCGGAAATCTGGACCGTTCCACCGAACGAAGAGAATGTTGTCGCCGTCGGCTGGGTCAAGGGCGCCGAGACGACCTGGCCGTCGAGGTCGATACCGATGATGGCGTGGAACTGCTGCTGGGCGAGGGTGTCCCACGCTGCAGCCCCCGGTGCCGTCAAGGTCAGGTTGACTGACCACTGCCCGCCGTTCAGCTGGGCGTTGGCGGACTTGATCTGAGCGCCGGTCAGCCCGGCCGGCCCGAGGACGTAGCGGCTGGTTCCCTGGCCCGGAAGCCCAGGAAGCAGCACGGTGTCGTTCTTCCCATCGTTGTCAGGCGTCGTCGACTTGTAGGGGGCGAACTGAGGATCGGGCTGGATGGAGTTGAGATTGCTGGTGTAACCCTGGGTGGAGTTGGGGTCCGGCGTGATGTTGATGTTGGCCTTGGTGAGTGCAGAGGCCGCCGAACACGTGGGCAGCGGAACGGTGCTGGCCGCCTGACCCTTGCTCACGGTGAGCGGCGGAGCGAAGCAGAGCGCCGGCCGGAAGAAGAGCTGTGCGGTCTTGCCCAATTGGTTCAGGATGTCTTGCGTGTTCCGCTGCCCCGGAATGGACGCCCCGATGAGGGCGCACTTATGGACGCCGTCCGAGCAGGTGGTGGTCCCCTGGCTGGCAACGGTTGCACCGCTGGACCCTGAACCGACCCGCTCGTTCAAGATGGTGACGATCGTGTCGAGCTCGGTCGCCGTGACCGGCGTGTGGGTTTCGTAGACCACCGAGAGCCCGCCGGCGAGGTCGAGGCCGAGCTTCGGAGCCCAGCCGGCAACGAGGACGGCGGACAGCGCGATCACGGCGACAGCCACGGTCGAGATGAGGCTGATCCACAGCGAGCGCTTGTCTTTCATCTGCTTAGGCCTTCGGGGGGCGATCGGCCCCAGGGGCGTCCGGATCTTCGGGTGCATCCGTGTCGCCCGGCTTTGCCAGACCGGAGTCCGGCGGCGTTGCTCCCCCGGGCGACTGGTTCGAGGCGCTACCGGGGATGTCGCCGGTGGGCTCACCGTTGGCGTCGTCGGGAGGGAGGTCTTCGGACTCCCCCACCACGTCGAGTGGCGCATCGGCCGGCTCGAGCTTGCGGAGGATGTAGGGCTTCATCACCACGAAGGAAGCTCCGACGCTGGTCTCGAGCGTGACCCGGTCGTCGGTGATGTCGATCACACGTCCGACGATGCCCCCGGCAGTCACCACTTCGTCACCGACCTCGTAGGCGTTCACCTGGGATCGGGCCGCTTTTTGCTTCTTCTGCTGCGGGCGGTAGATCAAGAAGTAGAACGCTGCCCCGATGGCCGCGAAGATCCAGATCTGCGGAAGAGCAGACTTCTTGGCGGGTGCGGCAGCAAAGAGGAGGCCAAGGGCCCCGTGGGCGGCCGTCATCGAGCGTCTTTGGAAGAGGTAGGGGTCGTCACAGCCCTTGGACTGTAGCGCAGGCCACCGCCCGGTTGGTGACACGTTCAACGCGGCGTCGCCTGCCCCGTGTCAGCGCTCCCAGATGGCGGCCGTGCGGGTCCGAAGGATGCCCAGTTCCCCCTCGGTGATCGATCGGCGCACTTCGTCCATCAGGCCCAGTACGTAGGTCAGGTTGTGAATGCTGAGCAGGCGCAGTGCTGTCGGCTCCCCCACCTGCAGCAGGTGGCGGAGGTAGCCGCGCGACCAGCGAGCACAAGTGGAGCACGGGCATGCAGCGTCGACGGGACCATCGTCACGGGCAAAGACGGCGTTGCGGAGGTTGAGTCGGCCCGACGACGTCCACATCGACCCGTGCCGGGCCGCTCGGGTGGGTGCGACGCAGTCGAACTGGTCTACGCCGAGGGCAACGGACTCGAGCATGCCGACTGGGTCTCCGACGCCCATCAGGTAGCGGGGTCTATCCGTGGGCAGGTGGGGAACAGTGGCAGCCAATGCTGCAAGCATCTCGTCGCGCGGCTCGCCCACTGACAGGCCGCCGATGCCATATCCGTCGAACTCGAGGTCCACCGTGCGCATGGCGCTTTCGGTGCGAAGTGCCGTGTCGGTACCTCCCTGGACGATGCCGAACAAGGCCTGGCCCTCGGGTCGTCGTTCGACGCGGTCGTGGTGCGCCCTGGCGCGCGCCGCCCAGTCCGAGGTCCGATCGAGCGCCAGCCGCAGCACCTCCGGCGTTGCTGGCAGCGAAGCGCACACATCCAGCACCATCTGGATGTCGGCACCAAGTAGTCCTTGGATCTCGACGGCCGACTCAGGGGTCAGGCGGGTGGCGGCACCGTCGTAGATCGACGCGAAGGTCACTCCGTCATCATCCACACTTGCCTGCAACGAGTGCACCTGGAACCCGCC
>CAININ010000159.1 GCA_903849265.1 uncultured Acidimicrobiaceae bacterium | reverse complement strand
GCCACCGGGGCGTAGAGCCCGCGGATGTGGTCGGCCCGTTCCTTGTTCCGCCACCGGTGGACGAGCAGCCGGTCGACGATGGCGAACGTGACGCGGGTGATCCGGGTGAACGAGTTGCGCGGCAGCACCACCGTCTCCAAGGCGGAGACCAGGACGCAGCAAGCCAACACGACCCCGAAGGTGATCGCCACTGCATTGGCCAGGGGCGAGCCGCCGCCCCCGGACTCGGCGGCCAACAGCGCGGCAACCGTCATCGGTCAGCTCCCTCCTGCGGGGGCCAGATCGAGGTCAACGGGTGTGGTGGGCTTCCGTCGCAGGTCAGAGAGCCGGTGCGGCAGATGCGCACTCAGGACGTAGGAGATCACCACGGCGACGATCACCAACGGGGTCACACTCAGTCCGTCACTCGAGAAGAGCATGACGGCCAGCAGCGTGGAGGTCAGCGGCAGGCCGAGCATGACCGTGCACATGGCCCCGATGCCCATGGCCACCGAAGGAACGAGCGGCAGGCCAGGGAGGTGAGAGGCAGCCACCCCGATGGCGGATCCGATGAACATCGCCGGGAAGATCGGGCCGCCCCGGAACCCCGACAGCGACACGGCATACGCGATCGTCTTGGCCAGTACCAGCACGATCAGCGCGCCCACTGTCCACGCCGAAGCATTGAGCACGAGTCCGGGCAGTGCATCCTGGCCTGAAAACAGGACGTTCTCGGGGCCTTTGCCGGTGAGCTCGGCGAAGGCGATCGCGGCGCCGGCGATGACCAGGCCCGCCACCGGGGTCCAGATGAGCCGGCTGCGCAGGACGATCGATTGGAGGGCCAGTCCGGCCACGCGGATGGCGCTGCCCAGGAACGTGCACACGACAGCCATGGCGATCGCCCACAAGAACAGGACCCCGGTCGGATGGGTGAAGACGGGCAGTCCCGGAATCGACAGGGAGAACGTCCCCAGCCCGGTGAGGTCGTTGAGCCCAACGAAGATCAGGGTGCCGATCCCGGCGGCCAGCAGCCCGGGCACCAGCACCAGCCCGAGCATGGCCCCACCGATACCAGAAGCCTCCATCAAGAGGAACGCACCGACGAGGGGTGATCCGAGCAGGGTGCTGACGGCGGCGAAGCTGCCAGCTGCAGCCATCATCGTGGCTGCCTGTGGCGGGGCGTCCTTGGCGGCCAGATGCACCGCCAGCACGCCGAGCCCGCCCCCGATGGCGATCAGCGGTGCTTCAGGACCGAGCACCACGCCGAGCACCAAGGTGGCAAGAGACGCCAGGAATACGCCGGGCAGATCGATCGGCCGCGGTGGCGTGCCGGTGGTGAACCCATCTGCGGGCTCATGCCCGGACGTGCCGGGCAGATAGGTGATGATGAGGCTGACCAGCACGCCGGCCAGGACCAGCAGAGGGACGGGCCACCACACCGGGGTCCCGTTGAAGCCGAGCCAGGCAGGGAATGACGTGAACAGCCAGGTCTGGAGATGGTTGACCAGGACCAGGTATCCCCAGGCGACGGCCGACACCGGCACGCCGATGGCCGCGGCCAGCACGAGGAGCTGGATGTAGCTCCGCGACTTCAAGACCTCGCCGATGTCGGGCAGCCCGCCTGGAGCGGCACCCGCTGCGGGCGCGGCAGGGCTCACCGGTCCGCCCTGCGCCCCTTGGCCGCCCTGTCCGCCTTGGCCCCCTGGCACCCCTGGCGCCTCACTCATCGTCTGGCCAGTTGTTGCGGGCGCTCCACTTTTTGGCGAACGCGACTACCAGCACGACGGCAAGGAGCCCGAAGATCAGTATGTAGAACATGTCGTCCTCCGACGTCATCGGTCCCGGCTGACACTATGCGCTCGAAGGGGTGCCGGGGGTGAGCGGTGCACGGGCCGTTGCCAGACTCACATGGTCCCCAGTCTGGAGGCGTAGGCCGGATAGGGTGGGGTTGCTGCGGTCCCACGTAGCGACATCTCGTAAGGAGTACCACCCAATATGTTCGGTTACGCATATCCAATCCTGAGCCTCATCTGGATGATGTTCGTCTTCTTCGTCTTCATCCTCTGGATCTGGCTGCTCATCAGCGTCTTCATGGACATCTTCCGGAGCCACGACCTCAGCGGCGTCGCCAAGGCGTTCTGGGTGCTCTTCGTGATCATCCTGCCGTTCCTGGGCGTCCTCGTGTACCTGATCGCCCGTGGCGGAAAGATGCACGAACGTGCGGTCGACCAGGCAGCCGAGCAGCAGAAGGCGTTCGACACCTACGTCAAGCAGACCGCTGGTGCCGGCAGCAACGCCGAGGAGCTGTCCAAGCTCGCCGATCTGAAGACGCAGGGCGTGCTGTCCGACGCCGAGTTCGAGGCGCAGAAGGCCAAGCTTCTCGCCTGATCGAACTGGTCTCATCGATGGGTGGCCGCCCCCGTGCTTCTGGCACGGGCGGCGGCCACTGTCGCGTCCGGGCCCGGTACCGTCCCCATCGGACTGCGGCCGCGTCGATACAGTAAGCACATGACCATCGAACCAACCCCTGGTGCCGAAGACGCCGAAACGCTCCATCACGAGGTCGAGGTGCTCGAGCAGGAGAACGAGGCGCTCCGCAGCCAGGTCGAGGCATCGAAGGGGCCGAAGAAGAGTCGAGGGAGGACGATCTCTTCGTGGATCCTCCTCGTCCTAGCGTGCCTGCTCGCCGTCTTGTCGGTCGTCGTTGTCTACGCCCGCAATGAACTCCTCAACACGAACACCTTCGTGGCCACCGTCGGACCTCTGGCCAAGGACCCGGCGGTGCAGGCCGCCGTCGCCACCAAGGTGAGCGAGAGCCTGGTGGCCAAGACCGACATTCAGCAGCGGATCAAGGAAGCGCTTCCTGCACGAGCCGGATTCCTGGCCGATCCGATCACCTCGTCGGTCCAGTCGGCCACGCACGCCATCACGCTGAAGCTGGTCCAGAGCTCCCAATTCCAGACACTGTGGGACCAGGCGCTGCGCAAGTCCCACGCCCAGCTCGACAATCTGCTTCTCGGTGAGAAGGTCGGAGCGTTCTCGGCCAGCAACGGTCAGGTGACCGTCGACCTGTCCCAGGTCGAGGCGGCAGCCAAGAAGCAACTGTCGGCCCACGGCTTGAGCATCTTCAACAAGGCGCCGCAATACACCGGCGCCCCGTTCGTGCTCTTCCAGTCCAAGCAGCTGCTGAAGCTGCAGCGCTGGGTGAAGTTCCTCAACAGCCTGGCTCTGGTGCTGCCCATCATGTCGGTGCTCCTCTTGGCGGTCTCGGTGGTCCTCGCCCTCGATCGGAGGAAGGGCCTCGTCCACGCGGCATCAGGGCTGGCAGTATCGATGGCGCTCCTGCTGGTCGGCGCCAACGTCGGACGCAACCAGTACCTGGCATCGCTGTTGCCGTCCCAATCGAAGGCGGCCGCTGCGTCGGTGATCGACACCGTGGATGCCACGCTGCTCGACTCGGTCCGCACTGTGCTCATCGTGTCGGCCGTCGTCGCCATCGTCGCGTTCGTGCTCGGGATCGGTGCGGTCCGTCGGTGGATGGAGCGTCGGAACAAGCCCGCCTGGCTGACCGGCGGACCGGTGCACGACACGGTGGCCCACTACCGCAAGTCGTTCCAGTGGGGCGTGATCGTGCTCGGTCTGGTGGTGCTCGTCCTGTGGAATCAGCCGACGGTCAAGGTGGCGCTGGTCGTGGTGCTGGTGACCCTCTTCTTCGTGGGGATGGTCGGGATCTTCGCCGGGCGCAGGCAGGCGGGGGAGCAGGCACCCGAGTTGGACGCTGGTTCCGACCCGGACAAGGCCCTGGCCGGGAGCTCCTCTATGGAGTGAGCGGGCCCCGGTCCGGTTCGGCCCCGGCGTCGGTGCCGCTGGCCCGCACGCCATCTTCGTCCCACGGGACGATCGAGGCGACGAACTCGTCGGTGTCGCGCTTGGCGGCCACCATCCGCTTTTCAGCCCCCGCTGCCAGCAGGCGCCCGAGGACAGGGATCTCCCACAGCGACTCGGCCCGCAAGATGGCCATGATCACCGGGACCAGGTGCTCAGGGGTGTCGAACACCACGTAGCGGGGCAGCCACTCGGGCTCGTACTTGGCATTGAACTTCCACAGCGACTCGATCTGGGCGAAGTTGGACAGCCGCTTCAAAAACCACCGCTCGGCCCGCTGGACGGTCCCGTCGCCCTTCTCCCCAGCCAGGGTGGAACGCAGGGCGGCGAAGTTCAGGCTGAGGCCCTCGAACCCGCGTGCTGCCAGGTGCTCGATGGTCGAGCAGAGGGCGAAGTCGAGCAGTCCGTTGGGGTGGTCGCCTGGATCGCGCCGCATGAGGTCGAGGGAGAATCCGTTGATCCCCGTGGCCGGCACGAACTGGCACATGGCCGCCGCCGTCCCGTCCGGAGTCCGGACCACCGTCAGCAGCATCCCGGTGTCGCGGGGGTCGAAGACGCGACCGAGCATCATGGAGAAGCCCCGCTCGTGCTCCCCTTGCCGGGAGAGGCGCATCAGCCCGGTCAGCTCTTCGGTCAGTTCCGGGTCGATCCGTGACGGGTCGTGGAAGGTGGCGGTGTAGCCGTATTTGGCGATGCGGTTGTTGGCTTGGCGCAGCCCCTTCATGTGCTTGCCGGCCAGAGAGAAATCCTGGAGCTTCACAACTGCTTCATCGCCAAGGTAGATGTTGTGCATCCCCGAGTCCCGGTAGGTGGGGAGCCACTGTTCGCCGGCCCCCATGACCGCCGTCGTCCACCCGTGGGCGTCGGCGAAGGCCCGGAAGGCGCCCCAGATCTGGTCGCGTTCGTTTCGGGGGCCGATCGGGTCCGGGGAGATCAGGCACACGCCGCCGTAGACGGCGTAGGCGACCAGGCTGTCGCGGTGGAAGAACCACCGCTTGTCCGAACGGAGTGCGAAGTAGTCCAAGGTCGACGCACCGTGGCGCTTCACGATGTCGCGTGCACGGAACTCGGCTGCTCGTCCCGAGCCCAGCCGGCGATCGACCACTGGGCGGGTCAAGAGGTAGAGCGTCACCGCCACCAGGCACAGGCCGATCGTGAGCAGCGCAGGCGCGAGGAACCGGTCGGCCCGTTCGGGGAGGTCGATCGTGGTGATCCCGGCGAAGCGTTCCGACACCGCCCAGAACACGGTCCACCAGGGCAGCGGATGGTTGTGGTGGACGCCGAAGTGGGTGAAGAACTCGATCGACAGTGTGGAGAACACGGCGATGCCGGCGGCCACCGAGGCCAGTGCGATGAGTGCTGAGCGCAGCGAGGTGGCATCTGAGGCGGCCTGGAACTCCTTGCGGTTGATGAGCAGGAACAGCAGTACCGCTCCAGCGATGAAGGACTCTTCGATATCGACCCCGGCGATGACATGCAGGAGGATCGTGCCGCCGAGTAGGACCACGGACACGCGCCACGCCCGGCGCTGCCCCCGCAGTACGCCCCGGCCGAGGGCGATCAGCGCCAATCCGGCCATGGCCACCAACGCGCCAGCGGCCACGCTCGCCCGCAGCGGCAGGAACTGCTCCAGTACGTGGAGGCGGCCACGCAGCGGCGGGGTGATCGAGTCGAGGACGTCGAGGAATCCTGTGACCAAGATGGCGGCCGCGCCCCATCGCCGGACACGGCGTGTCTTGCGGTGGGCGTGGCGCAGGTCGGGCGCAGAGGGCCATGAGGCGCCGGCGGGGTAGGAGGCGACGACGGACGGGCGGAGCGTGCCGCCGTCGCGTCCTCGGGTGACGATCCGCTCGAGCCGGCTGGGCGAGGCCAGCTCGTTGTGGGCGAGGAGCATCCGGACGTGGAGCTCTGCCCCTGGCTCCAGTTCGACCCAGCTGACCCACTGGCTGCGCAGGAACACCGGGGGGAGGCCGAAGCGCCCCCGGTGCTCGGAGACCACCTCGGTGGTGGCACCCACGTTGGCGTAGAACCCGGTGCCCAGGTTGGTGAGCTCGGACTTGAAGGTGGCTGCGGTGATCAGCCCGGCGTAGCCCTGGGCGACGAGCCGCCGGGCGTCGTCGCGAGCGTTGTCGTTGGCCCCTGCCTCGGTGCGGATCTCCTCCAGAGCACCGCCGCCGAGGACCGACCACATCCGGCGGCTCAGCAACCCCAGCGCCACCGCCATGACCGCCAGCACGACCAGGGTCCCGGCAACTGCGGCGAGCAGTTGGTCTTTCAGGCCGGCGGCGTGGGCGTGCCGGAGTGCCCGGGCAGGAAGACCAGACCCCAGGTCGTCGAGGAGCCCTGGGGTGGCGGCCACACGGATCAGAAGGGCGACGGCCACCGGCACGAGCAGCCACCAGGCATATCGACCGAACCTGCGGTACATGGTGCGCGACACCATGAACCGCGTGAGCGCGGACGGGTCGCTCAGGTGGTCCATCCCTTCGAGCCACGGTGCGTCGTCGGAAGACTGCGGTACAAGTGAACGCCAGCGGTGGCCGGCCGGAGTGGCGTGCACGGCGCCGGGCTTCGTGTCGGCCGTGGGGTGCAGAGGGGTTCCGGACTGTTCCTCGGGGAGCACGGCGGAACCGGGGCAGTCGCCGGGGTCTACCCGGACGACCCGGACACCCGTGCCGGTCACCAGGTGCAGGTCAACCGGACCCAGGTGCTCGACCCCTGCGGCCGCCAGGGTCGCCACCATGTCCGAGGCAGAGGCCGATGGGACCCCGGGGTATGCAGTGGCAGTCTCGGGCTCGTGGGAGCCCCGCTGGCGCAAGACACGCCGATCGTCGACACCGAGGAATCGGATGAAGGCCTGGGCCAGCGCCGGATGGGCATCGATGGCACGCCCGGCCGCCGCCACCGGATCCTCTTTGCCGATCAGGTCGAAGAGATTGCCGGCGATGATCAGGATTCCGGGGCCGTCCCAGGTGTCGAGGGCCTGGGCCAACTCCGAGGTGAGCGCCAAGGTCGATGTGGTGGCATCAGGTGTGAGCAACAGGTCACTCACCACCATGACCCGTTGACCCAGGGGGACGTCCACACGGATGCCACCCGGCTCGAGGGCCACCTGTTCCACGTGGGCGACGACAGCCAGGGGTTCGAGCGCGCTCGTGTCTTCGGTGTCGGTTGTCGTGCTCACTTCCCCACATTGTAAAGGTCCGTCAGCGATAGGCTTGGGCAGTGGTTCGGAGGCCGTCTCGAGTGGCGGCGCTCAAAGAGTGTCGGCATCTGCGCCGGTAGTCACAGGGTGCATCGAAGGCGGCAGTCCGTCGGGATTCAGGAACGATCAGGGGGAACAGTGTCCACAGAGTCGAGCGGCCAAGCGGGCGGGAGTGCGCCTTCGCCGCAGGAGGCGACCATCGAGGACTACTTCCACGAGGAGCGGGTCTTTCCGCCGCCGCCGGCGTTCCAGGCAGGTGCGGTGGTCCGCGATCCCGGCATCTACGAGGAAGCCGCCCGGCTCGGGCCGGAGTTCTGGGCGCAGCAGGCCGGAGCCCTCGACTGGTTCCGCCCCTGGGACACCGTATTGGAATGGGACCTGCCGTTCGCCCGCTGGTTCGATGGCGGGACGCTCAACGTCTCGTACAACTGCCTGGACCGCCATGTGGCCGCGGGCCGAGGCGACAAGGTCGCCTACCACTGGGAAGGGGAGCCGGGCGACACGCGGACCATCAGCTACGCAGAGCTCCTCGTCGAGGTGTCCCGGTTCGCCAACATCCTGCGCGGCCTGGGAGTCGTCCGAGGCGATCGGGTGGCGATCTACATGCCGATGGTCCCCGAGCTGGCCGTGGCGATGCTGGCCTGCACCAGGATCGGGGCGGTGCACTCGGTGGTGTTCGGCGGGTTCTCTCCCGATGCGCTGCGCGACCGGATCCTCGACGCCGAGGCCAGAGTGGTGGTGACGGCGGACGGGGGCTGGCGCCGCGGCAAGGCCGTCGCATTGAAGGGCAACGTCGACGTCGCCGTGTCGGAGTGCCCGTGTGTCGACCATGTCGTAGTTGTCGAGCGGACCGTCCACCACACGGTGGGCGGCATACCGGTAATGGTCCCGGGCCGCGATCACTGGTGGCACGAACTGATGGACGGCACCGACGAGGCTGCCGGCGGCGCCCCGTCCGATGTATGCGAGCCGGAGCACATGGCCGCCGAGGACCTCCTCTTCATCCTTTACACGTCGGGGACGACGGCAGCCCCCAAGGGCATCATGCACACCACTGGCGGCTACCTCACCCAGGTCGCCTACACCCACAAGACCGTGTTCGACCTCCATCCCGACGAGGACGTGTACTGGTGCGCCGCCGACATCGGGTGGGTCACCGGGCACAGCTACATCGTCTACGGGCCCTTGGCCAACGGCGCGACCTCGGTGATGTACGAGGGGACGCCTGATCATCCCGGACGGAACCGCTGGTGGTCGGTGATCGAGCGCTACGGGGTGACCATCCTCTACTGCGCCCCCACCGCTATCCGGACCTTCATGAAGTGGGGCCACCAGGAGCCGGCCGGTCACGATCTGTCCAGCCTGCGCCTGCTCGGCTCGGTGGGCGAGCCCATCAACCCCGAGGCATGGATGTGGTACTCGACCCACATCGGCGGCGGCCGGTGCCCGATCGTCGACACGTGGTGGCAGACCGAAACCGGTGCCATCATGATCGCCCCCCTGCCGGGGATCACCACCACCAAGCCGGGATCGGCCACCTTCCCGCTGCCGGGGATCGGTGCCGAGGTGGTGGACGAACAAGGCGAACCCATCGAGCACGGCGGCGGCTATCTCACCCTCAGCACCCCGTGGCCCGCGATGCTGCGCGGCATCTATGGCGACCCCGAGCGCTATCGCGACACGTACTGGAGCCGGTTCGAGGGCCGGTACTTCGCCGGCGACGGGGCCAAGCTCGACGACGACGGCTACCTGTGGCTGCTGGGCCGGGTGGACGACGTGATGAACGTGTCCGGGCACCGGATCTCCACTACCGAAGTGGAGTCGGCGCTGGTCGATCACCACATGGTGGCCGAGTCGGCTGTGGTCGGAGCGGAGGACACCACCACAGGCCAAGCCATCGTTGCCTTCGTCACCCTGAAGGCCGGCGCTGGCCCCGGCGATGACGCCCGCGGCCAGGAGCTGCGCGCCCATGTGGCGGCCAAGATCGGCGCGATCGCCCGTCCCCGGACAGTGATCTTCACCGATGAGCTCCCGAAGACCCGCAGCGGCAAGATCATGCGCCGGCTGCTGCAGGACGTGGCCGAGGGCCGCGACCTGGGGGACACCACCACGTTGGCCGACCCGGCTGTCGTGGAGGAGATCCGTCGCCTGGCCGATGCCACCGGCGACGAGGAGTAGCGCGGTGAGCGATCCAGGGAACTGGCACTGGCGCGATGGGCGGATCGAGCAGCCGGGCGAAGCCGTCGTCTTCGACATGGACGGGGTGCTGTCCGATGCGGTGGGCCGTCAGCACTTCATCGAAGAGGGCCGCCGCAATTGGGACGCGTTCTTCGATGCCTGCGGCGAGGACGCCGTCATCGGCGAGCTGGCCCGGGTGCTCGAGCTGCTCGATCCGAAGCTCCAGATCATCTTGTTGACGGGGCGACCGATGCGGGTTCAGCCCCAGACCCTGGCCTGGTTGGAGCGCTACGACCTGCGCTGGGATCTGCTGGTCATGCGGTCCCGTGGGGACTACTCGCAGGTGACGTGGTTCAAGCGGGACACCGTCGACGAGCTGCGCCACTTCGGGTTCGACCTTCGCCTGGCGTTCGAAGACGACCCCAACAACTTCGCCATGTTCCACGCCATGGGGATCCCTTGCGTGTACATCCACTCGGGCTACTACGAGTAGGCACCACCACCCGGGCGAGCCCCGCGATGTATCAAGATGATACACTTGTATCAATCTGATACGGAGTGAAGGAGTATTTGATGCCCGCCGACCGCCCCACCCGGTTTGCCGCTGATCTGCTGGACGCAGCCGCTGCGTCCGGACGCCTGGACAGCCGCTCGGCCAAGCAGCAGCTCGACTACTGGGCCCGCCTCGGCCGGGCCATCTCGATGAACGAGACGGCCACCCGCCGGCGAGTGGATGCCGTCCTCGCTGGTGAACTGCCGCTCGAGGGGCTGACGGAGCACGAACGCCTGGTGGTCAACGTGGATCTCGACGTCAAGATCCAGCAGCGGGCTGCGTCGCTCTCCTTCGCGGATCAGTTGGCCGCCGAGGGCATGACAACCGTTTCGCTGGCCGAGGACGGATCCCTGGTGGAACGCCGGCCGGACGGCTCGGTCGTGGTCGTAGGTCCCGCTGCTCCGGCGTGAGCCGCCTCGACCTGGTCGTCGGTCCGAACGGCGCGGGCAAGTCCACCTTCGTGCGGCTGGCAGTGGCTCCGCAGTGGCCTGGTGCGGTCTTCGTGAACGCCGACCTGATCGCCGCCGAACGGTGGCCCGATGCCCAGCTCGAGCACGCCTACGAGGCGGCTGAGCTGGCTCGGCGCACCCGCTCCCAACTCATCGTCCTACGCCGCCCGTTCATCGCAGAGACCGTGTTCTCCCACCCGTCCAAACTCGACTTGATGGACGATGCGACGGCTGGCGGGTACTACGTCGCGCTGCACGTCCTGATGGTCCCTGAAGATCTGGCTGTCGCCCGCGTGGCGTCGCGCCACGCCCAAGGTGGCCACGATGTGCCGGTCGAGAAGATCCGTGGTCGGTATCAGCGCCTGTGGGCCACCGTCGCGGCTGCCGTTCCCAGGGCGAACGTGGCGACATTCTGGGACAACTCCGATGCAGGGGCTCCCCAACAGGTGGCGCTGTTCATCGCAGGGCTGTCCGCCAGCCCTCCCAGGTGGCCACGGTGGGCGCCGACAGAACTCACCGCCAACTGGCCCGGGTAGTGCCAACTACTGCTGGAGCGCCCTGCTCTTGACCCGCCGAGCCGCCAGCCACCAGCCGGCGGCCAAGGAGAGCAGCGCGGCCGCCAGCACGGGAGCGTCTCCCCAACGGACATAGATCGTGTGGCCGGTCCGTCGCTGCAGGGTGGCGGGCACGATCTGGCGGATCCCGAGGGTCGAGCGGGCCAACAACGCACCTCGATGGGTGATCCAGGCGCTGTAGCCGGTGGGTGCGGCCTGGAGCAGGTCGCGTCCCTGTTGGACGGCCTGGACCTCGCTGGCGGCGATCTCCTGGGTCGGCACCTGGGCGGTGGCGTAGGACGACGTGTTGGTGGGCACGACGAGGAGCTGGGCCCCGGCCCGAACCGGTGCCCTGCCACGGTCCGCGTAGAAGACCTCATAGGAGATCATCGCCCCGAGCGGCCCTGCTGCAGTGTCGAGCAGCCCGGTGCCGGTGCCGGGGATCGCGTCCCTGGACACGGCCGACAGGTCGCCCAAACGGGCGAAGAAGGAGCGCAAGGGGACGTACTCGCCGAACGGCACGCGGTGCACCTTCTCGTATCGATCCGTGATCGAACCGTCGGGTGCGAAGGCCACCACCTCGTTGCGGAATGCGGTGTTCGAGACCGTCTCGGTGACCCCGACGACCAGCGTGGAGCCGAGTCGGCGTGCCAGCGCAGACAGCATCGCCTCGTCGGGGCTGCCGGCGAGCGGCCCGTCGACGGAGACCACATCCTCGGGCCAGAGCACGAGGTCGAGCGGATGACCGGTTGTCTGTCGGGCCAGATCCTCCGTGGCCGCCACGGCCGCACCAAGCACCAGCGCCGGATCGACCTGGGACTTTCGGAAGCCGCGCAGACCACCGCCCTGCACGGCGGCTGCAGTCACCGTCCCGACTGATGGGCCACCGTCGGGGGCCAGGTCGGCGATGACCCCGGCGCCCACCACCGACACCAAGGCGACGGCACCGGTGGCGAGCAGGGTGGCGAGGCCGGCCACTGCGCCAGCCAACAGAGAGCGCTCCGGCACGTCTTCCTGGAGGCGGTCGAACTCCCGGATCCGCCGCCCGTCGCGCCAGGCCCGTCCAGCGGCGACGGCGAGCGCGGCGACGCCGACCCCGCCGACGTAGACCACGGCGGTCAAGCCCAGCGGTCCTCCCAATCGAGCGACGCCGAGGGCCGGCCCGCCCGCTTGGCCGAGGAAGACCCCTCCGATGGGAAGCCCCCCGAACGGCCAGTGCTGGCGCGCCGACTCGGCCAAGGTCATGGCGGCCGGAAAGGCCAACGCTCGAGCAACGACCGGACCCCGAGGGACGGCCAGGCAGGCCACGCCGACGAAGAGCGACTCGACGGCGATGAGCACGACGGCCCCGGGCACGGTGAATGAGCGGGCGAACAGGAGCCCGGGGACGTAGCAGCCGAGCCCGGCCAGCCACCCGGCCCACAG
>CAININ010000158.1 GCA_903849265.1 uncultured Acidimicrobiaceae bacterium | reverse complement strand
GACGTCGAGCAGAGTGGCCGGCGTCGGGTCGCCTGCAGGGGGCCCGGAAGGCGTGGTGTCAGAGTCGGTCGGTTCGGTCTGGGAGTCGGTAGGCACGGCCCGACGGTAGCCTGCCAGACATGCGCACTTCGACTTCTCCCTCTGGCGGCACTGACGACACGGCCGCCTACCGGCTTCCCACCACGGTCCTGCCCCGCCACTATCGGCTCACACTTGCTCCGGATCTGGGGCTGGCCACATTCGCCGGCGAAGTGGCGATCGACCTGGTCATAGAGGGCGATACCTCGGACATCGTGCTCAACGCTGCTGAGCTCGAGATCACGTCGGCCACCCTGCTCCCTGGTGATGGATCCGCCAACCGCATCCCCACCTCGATCACGCTCGACGCCACCGAAGAGCGCGCCGTGCTCGCGTTCGGCGGGCCCCTGGCCACCGGACCTGCCACCCTGCACATCACATTCACCGGAATCCTCAACGACAAGCTGCACGGCTTCTACCGCTCGACCTTTACCGACGCTTCCGGTGAGGAGCGGGTCATCGCCACCACGCAGATGGAGTCCACCGACGCGCGACGAGCCTTCCCGTGCTTCGACGAGCCTGAGTTCAAGGCAGCCTTCGAGATCACCTTGGTGGTCGATGACGGCCTCGCCGCCTACTCCAACAGCCCGATCCTCGACGAGTCGGTCGATCCGGACGGCAAGAGGCGGGTCCACTTCTCCCCCACCATGGTCATGTCCACCTATCTGGTGGCCTTCGTGGTCGGCCCCCTCGAGCACACCGCCCCGGTCGACGTCGGCGGCGTGCCGCTCCGCGTCGTGCACCCGCTGGGCAAAGGCCATCTCACGGCCTTCGCCCTCGAGGTGGGCGCACATGCGCTGGCCTTCTTTGCCGACTACTTCGACATCCCCTACCCAGGCGAAAAGCTCGACATGGTGGCCATCCCGGACTTCGCAGCCGGCGCCATGGAGAACCTGGGGTGCGTCACCTATCGCGAGTCACTCCTCCTAGTCGACCCGGCGACTGCGTCCCGGGTCGAACTCGAGCGCATCGCTGATGTCATCTGCCATGAGATCGCCCACATGTGGTTCGGCGACCTGGTCACCATGAAGTGGTGGAACGGAATCTGGCTGAACGAGGCGTTCGCCACGTTCATGGAGATCCTCGCCGTGGACGCCTACCGTCCAGAGTGGGAACGGTGGGTCAGCTTCGGTGTCGACGTCGATGCGGCCCGGGCCGTCGACGGGCTGCACTCGACCCGCCCGGTCGAGTTCCCGGTCGGCCGGCCTGAAGAGGCCGAGGGCATGTTCGACGTCCTCACCTACCAAAAGGGCGGCGGTGTCCTGCGGATGCTCGAGCAGTTCATCGGGGCCGATGTGTTCCGTGACGGAATCCACGACTACCTGGTGGCCCACGCCTACGGGAACACCGAGACACGCGACCTGTGGGATGCACTCGAGGCGGCGAGCGGCCGACCGGTCGCCAAGATCATGAACACCTGGATCAACCAGGGTGGGTACCCCTTGGTCACCGTCGGCCTCGACGGCTCGATCACACAGCAGCCCTTCTCCTACTCGGGAGAGCCGGGCGGGGCGATCGGCTCCAAGTGGCAGATCCCGATCATGCACCGGATACTCGGCTCCTCTGATGACTGGGCCGAGTCCGGCCTGCTGACCGCGGCACGGGGCACCGTCGACGACGTAGGCGCCGGCGAGCTCCTCGTCAACGCAGGCGGCTCCGGCTACTACCGCGTGACCTACAGCACCGAGGCCGTGGCCCGGTTCGCCGGTCGTATCGGCGAGCTGACTTCCCTCGAGCGCTACAACCTGGTGTCGGACACCTGGGCGGCCACGCTCGCCGGCAACGCCCCGGTCGCTGACCTCTTGCAGCTGGCGAAGGCCCTCGTCGACTCCGGCGAAGGGGACCCGAGTGTCTGGTCGGTCGTGTTCGGCGCACTCGGCCTCATGGACCGCGCCGTCCCCGACGCCGATCGGCCAGTGCTGGCCGCAGGAGTCCGATCGCTGCTCGGCCCGCTGGTCGCCCGGCTCGGATGGGACCCGGCCGCAACGGACGACGAGCGCACTCCATCGCTGCGGGCCGGTGCCTTGGCGCTGCTCGGGACCATCGGCGACGACTCGGACGTGCGAGCCGAAGCAGGCCATCGATTCGCCGGCTCTGAAGGCGTGCCGCTGCAGGGCGACACCGCCGCTGCCATCCTCGCCATCGTCGCAGCCAAGGGCGGCACACAGGAGTACGAGTCGTTCCTCGCCCGCTACCGCTCCCCTGCCACTCCCCAGGAAGAGGACCGCTATCTCAATGCCCTGGCCGGATTCGGGGACCCGGACCTCGCCGCACGGACATTCGAGCTGGCCATGACTGATGTGCGCAGCCAGGACGCTCCCTTCCTCATCCGGCTCCTCTTGTGGAACCGCGAGGCCGGACCGGCGACGTGGCAGCGGGTCACGGAGGCCTGGGACCAGTTTCCGGCGAAGTTCCCGACATCGACACTGCCCCGGATGCTCGACGGCGCCCGGGGGCTGTGCACCACGCCAGAACTGGCGGCCGAGGTGACCTCCTTCATCGAGTCGCACCCCTTGGCCGCCGGTGGCCGCACTGTGGAGCAGATCGTGGAGCGACTGGCCATGCACGTCGCCTTCGCTCGTCGCGAGGGCCCAGGCCTGGCCGGAGTGCTCGCCGATGCCCTTGGGCTCGACGGCTGACAGGACCTGGTGAACGGGCACAGTCCGTTCGCCAGGTGTTGGTTCCCTAGGCTGCACCAATGCACCTCGGCTTGGTCCTCGGCGTCTTTGCTCTCATCTTCGTGGCAGAGCTGCCGGATAAGACGATGATCGCCACCCTGATCATGGGGAGCCGCTCACGGCCGCTGCTGGTGTGGATCGGGGCCACGGCTGCCTTCACGTTCCATGCGGCGCTGGCCGTGCTGGCCGGCGGGCTGCTCGCCCTCCTTCCTCATGCGTGGGTGGAGGGAGTCACCGCGTTGCTGTTCGCCGGCGGGGCTGCGTATCTCTTGTTGGTCTCCGAGGAGGAAGAGGAGGAAGAGGGCGAAGAAGAGGTCACTGCGGCGCCGAAGGGCATGCGACCGATCGCCACGGCGTTCGTCGTCATCTTCATCGGCGAGTTCGGCGACCTCACCCAGATCCTGACGGCCAACCTGGCTGCCAAGTACCAGCAGCCGCTGGCCGTCTTCGTGGGCGCGTCCGCCGCGCTGGCGGCCGTCGCCGCTGTCGGTGCCTTCGGCGGGCGCATGTTGCTGAAAGTGCTGCCCTTGGCGATCATCCGCAAGGCCGGTGGTGTGCTGCTCGCCGGGTTCGCCATCTACACCGTTGTCACGATCTTCGTCGGGTAGGGCATTCCCTCCTCTACGTAGGCTGAGCCGCCAAATGTCGTCCCTCGCTCGTGCGCGTGCGCACGAAGGCACGCTATTCGGGATCAAGGTCCCTTCCCAAGTCCTCGGAATCGGCCAAAGATCAGCGACAAGCGGAAGACGGTCGGAGACGCAGCACCGGGTGGGCGGGCAGACCACCTCGGTTCGGATCCCATCACGATGTCGTGGTGGGTGATCCGGGCATGTGTGTGCTCGCGAAGCCGACCACGAGCGGAGGTGGGTTGCAACGTGTCAATACGATCAGGTTCCATTCGTGCAGGAAGGCAGCGTGGATCCGGGGGGTTGCTCCGTAGAGCGTCGCTCTTGGGTGGCTCGTTGCTGGTCGGGGCGGCACTCGTCGCCACCGTGCCCATGGCCCAGCAGGCGGGTGCAGCAGGTGCAGCGCCACATGCCGGAAAGGTCGCGTACCTCGCCGTCACCCCACGTGTCGTTCCGGCCCCCGCCGTCACCTTTACGGTGAACACGACGACCGACACCCACGACGCCACGGCCGGCGACGGCATCTGCGCCGACAGCGGAGGCAACTGCTCGCTGCGAGCCGCCGTAGAAGAGGCGAACGCCCTGCAGCAGACGGTGGCCGTCGTCGTGCCTGCAGGTACCTACAGCCTGACTATCGGCACACTGG
>CAININ010000157.1 GCA_903849265.1 uncultured Acidimicrobiaceae bacterium | reverse complement strand
CGAGCTTCTCCACCAACCCATGGTCGCCGAGTTGCTCACCGTGGTCCGAGGTGACGACGACGACCGTCTCGTCGAGCTGGCCGGACGTTCGCAGGCCTTCGATCACCCGGCCGAGCTGGTCGTCCACTTCGGACACCATGCCGAAATACTGGGCCCGCAGCCGGGCCATGTCCGCCGGATCATCCGGGGCCCGGACGAACTCCACCTCCCGGGCGAGGTCGTACAGCGGGTGGACTCCAGGAAGCAGCGGAAGGGGCAGGCCGACGTCATCGGCTGAGTACCGGGTCGCCCACCTCCCGGCGGCTGCGTACGGAGGGTGGGGCCGGAGATAGCTGGCGTGGGCGAACCACGGTGCGTCCTGGCGGTCGATCCACGAGACGAGGGAGTCGGTCAGGCAGGCCGAGGCGCTGTGTTCTGCGGGGCGGGCCGGCTCGGTGGAGAGTGCCTCGCCGGCGCCCAACGTGCCGTACCCGAGATCCTCCAGCCAGGCCAGCCATCCGGTGAAGTGCCCGTCGAGGGGCAGGACGGGGTCGAACCCGGAGAGGACCCCTTCGTAGGTATCGAGCCTGGGGTCGGTCGGACCGTCGACGAGGGTGGGATCGACGCTCTGGTCGGTGTACCCGAACAGCGCGGGCACGTAGCCGGCACGCCGGGCCAGCCGGGCGACGTTGTCGAACCGGTCTTCGAGGGGGGTGCCGTTGGCCACCACCCGGTGGTTCATCTGATACATCCCGGTGTAGAGCGAAGCCCGCCCAGGACCACACGGGGCGGCCTGGCTGACGTGCGAAGCGAACCGCACCCCTTCGGCGGCCAGCCGGTCGAGTGCAGGGGTCTCCACCAGCGGATGTCCGGCGCACGACAGGCTGTCGGCGCGGAACTGGTCCAAGGTTACGAAGAGGACGTTCACCAGGCACACTCTTGCAGCCCGCAGCGGCCCGGGCGAGGCGTCGTCACCGGTGTGGCTCTCATAATGGAAGGGTTCACGAACCTGGCGATGACGCAGGGTGCAGGGCCGAATCCAGGATCGGCTGCAGGGTCCCGGCGTCGCGCAGCTTGCGGATGAAGAGATGTCCGCCCGGATGGGAGACCACCTCGATACCGGCGACCGCTCCCAATCGGCGGGCCGAACGGGTATCCCTCGGGTCTGCCGTCCCGTAGTGGACCGTGATCCGGCCCGGGTGGGGCGTCGACCGCAGTAGGCGCACAAGATCGAGATGCGACGGGTCCGCTCCAGCATGTCTGGCGGCGCGTATCTGAGCCGGCCAGCGGCGGTCATGGCTGCGGAGCCGTCCGACGCGGGTCACCGAGGCCAGCGGCCCGAACGCCGCCACCTCGTCCGCCCCGGCGAGCACCCCGAACAAGATGGCGGCGAACGCTCCCGACGAGTTACCGACGAAGACCCGCCGCGACGGCCCGAGTTCGTCGATCACACGCGTGAGCGCGGCAGCCGCGTCCACCACGCCATCTGCCGTGCCGGGCAGGCCCTGCTGGTACCAGCACTGCCCGAGGTCGCGGACGAAGACGCGGTGGACTCCGAGGTCTCCTGTTTGACGGACGAACTCGAAGGGCGGATCGTCGGTGCCGTTGGACAGCCCGCCGAACGAGACCAGCACCGGAAGCGGCTTGATCGCCTCGACCCGGTCGACGACCACAGCACGGGTCCGGTCAGCCATGGCCGCCTCTAGGGACGTCGGGTCGGATGGCGAACCAGGTGCAGTGGTCATGGGCGGGGCTCGAGTTCGCTGCGGGCCGGGTCGCCGACAGTTGGCGGGCCGGGTGGCGGACGGGTGAGCAGGCTACCCCGGGGGTGCGAACGAAGTGCCGCGTAGACTCCACGCCCATGGACCATGTCGACGTGCTGATCCTCGGAGCCGGGCTGTCCGGCGTGGGGAGCGCCTGCCATCTGGCGTCCGAACGCCCTGGCACCACGTTCGCCATCCTCGAAGCCCGTGACGCGATGGGCGGGACGTGGGACCTCTTCCGCTATCCGGGCGTGCGGTCGGACTCCGACATGTTCACGCTCGGCTACTCGTTCGAACCGTGGGTCGAGGCCGAGGCCATCGCGGACGGTCCCTCGATCCTGGCCTACATCCGATCCACGGCACGCACCCACGGCATCGAGGACAAGGTGACCTATCAGCGCCGGGCTGTGTCCGCCTCGTGGTCGACGGCCGACGCACGGTGGACGGTGGACGTCGAGCACACCGACACCGGGGTGCACGAACAGGTCACCTGCGGGTTCTTGTGGGCGAACACCGGCTACTACCGCTACGACGAGGGCTACCGGCCCGACTTCGCGGGCGAGGAGCAGTTCGCGGGGACGATCGTCCACCCCCAGCACTGGCCGGACGACCTGGACTGGGCGGGCAAGCAGGTCGTGGTCATCGGCAGCGGGGCCACCGCCGTCACCTTGGTGCCTGCGTTAGCGGAACAAGCAGCCCACGTGACCATGCTCCAACGCTCCCCCACCTACATCGTGGCCCGGCCGGCCACCGATGCGTTCGCCGACAAGGTGCGGCGGTATCTGCCGGCCATGGTCGCCCACAGCATGATCCGGTGGAAGAACGTCTTGTTGACCCAGCTCAGCTTCCTCATCAGCCGCCGGAACCCGGCGTTCGTCAAGAAGGGGATCCGCAAGGGCGTCGTCGAGGCGCTTCCTGACGGCTTCGACGTCGACACCCACTTCGCCCCCCGCTACGACCCGTGGGACCAACGGCTCTGCCTGGTGCCCGACGGCGATCTGTTCCACGCCATCAGCGACGGCCGAGCCGACGTGGTGACCGACACCATCGACACCTTCACCCCAGAAGGGATCCGCCTGTCGTCCGGAACGGAGATCGCCGCGGACGTAGTGGTGACGGCGACCGGGCTCAACATGCTGTTCCTGGGCGGCGTCGCCCTCGACGTGGACGGAGTCCCCGTCGCCCCCGGCGACACGGTCGCCTACAAGGGGCTCATGCTGTGCGGCGTCCCCAACCTGGCCGACACCTTTGGGTACACCAACGCATCCTGGACCCTCAAGGCCGACCTGACCGCCGAGTACGTCTGTCGGCTCCTGGCCGCCATGGAGGCCTGCGGCATGCGCCAGTGCACGCCTATCGCCCCCGACCCGACGCTTCCGACCGAGCCGTTCATCGACTTCTCGTCGGGCTACGTCACCCGGGCCGCTGATCAGATGCCCAGACAAGGGAAGACCACCCCCTGGCGGCTG
>CAININ010000156.1 GCA_903849265.1 uncultured Acidimicrobiaceae bacterium | reverse complement strand
GTCAGAGGGGAGTTAGCCGCCCTGCTTCATGGCCTCGAGGGTCTCGCCCATCTGGCGGTGGACCAGGTTCACGGCCTGGAGCGGCCGGATCATCACCCGGAACTCGACGATGCGCCCGGTGTCGTTGCACCTGATGATGTCCACCCCGTTGACGTACTTGCCCTCGATCGTCGTCTCGAACTCGAGCACGGCGGTATCCCCGGCCAGGACCTTCTTGGTGTAGCGGAACCCCGTCCCTTCACCCATGGGAGCCGCTCCGTCAGGCGACTGGTCCAGTGTGCCACCTGGAGAGTCGGACGCTTCGCCAGGAAGCGCGTGCGAGGCGGCCTGGAGATAGAGGGTGGTCAGTGCCTTGCCCCGCTGCGGGGTGAACACGATGGGCGAGTAGAAGATGACGTCGTCATCAAGGAGAGTATCCAGCCCACCGGGCAGTTCGCCCCGCAGATGGCGGTGCCACTGTTCGATCACGTGCTCGATCACTTGGGTTCCCCGTTCCGGCCCGACGGCTTGGCGCGGCCTGAAGCAGAAGGTAGCCCAACTGTCGTCACAGGCCTCAGGCGGCGCGGCCGATGTGGCGACCACTACGGTGTGGGACAGGCGACCGCCGAAGAGAAGAGGGCAGATGGCGAATCAGATCCCGCTCGTCGACTACCTGGTGCTGGGCGACCGTCCCCACTTGGTGGCCAAGGAGTGCACCTCGTGCGGCGCTCGCTACTTCGACCGCCGCAACGCCTGCGCATCGTGCGGGCGGACCGAGTTCACCTCCGTCGACATCGCCACCGAGGGCGAGGTGCGGGCGTTCACGATCGTGGCGTTTGCAGCGCCTGGGATCCCGACCCCCTACGTCGCCGCCATGGTCGACTGCGGAGGTACCAGTGTTCGGGCGAACCTGATCAACGTCCCGCCGGACCCCGAGCACGTGTCGCTCGGGATGCAGGTCCGTCTGGCCACCGAGGTCGTCGGCACCGACGACGAGGGCACCGAAGCGATCGGGTTCGGTTTCGAGCCCAAGGAGGGTTGACGATGGCATCCGATGACCTGTGGATCTTGGGGATCCACATGACCAAATTCGGTAAGCACCCGGACAAGGACATGGTCGACCTGGCCTCCGAGGCGGTGCTCGGTGCACTAGCGGACGGCGGGGTGGCCATGTCCGATATGGGGGTCATCGCCGCTGGCAGCCTCATGGCGGCCAGTGCCGGCATCGGCCAGCAGCTGCAGAAGCAGCTCGGCCAGACCGGCGTGCCCGTGTACAACGTGGCCAACGCCTGCGCCACAGGGGCCACCGCGCTGCGCGTGGCCATGATGGCCATCAAGGCAGGGGAGGCCGACATGGGTCTGGCCTTCGGGGTCGAGAAGCTCGCTGGGGCAGGACTCCTGACCGGGGGCAGTCGCAAGGACGACTCGGGCACGTTCACCCCCTCCGGGCGCTACGGCGCCGTCGCCCCCGTCGACGGCCGGATCGGCACCGAAATCATGCCCGGTGTCTTCGCCCAGATCGGCATGGAGTACGGCCACCGCTACGGCGGCACCAGCTTCGAGCTGTTCGCCCGGATCAGTGAGAAGAACCACGCACACTCGACACTGAACCCGCTCGCTGCCTACTCCAAGAAGATGAGCCTCGAGGAGATCATGGGCGACTTCATGGTCGCCTATCCGAACACCCGGCCCATGTGCTCGGCCAACTGCGACGGGGCCGCGGCGGCCGTTGTGATCAGCGGGGCCAAGCTGCGCACGCTCTCACTCGAGCAGCAGCGTCGGGCGGTAAAGATTTCCGCGTCGGTCCTCACCACCGACCCGTGGGAGGAGTCCTGCCAGATCCTCCCCGATGTGAACACCCTGACCCGCAACGCCGCCACCATGGCCTACGAGCAGGCCGGTGTCGGCCCCTCGGACCTCGACCTGGTGGAACTGCACGACTGCTTCGCCACCGCCGAACTCGTCCACTACGACAACCTGATGCTGTGCGAGCAAGGCGGAGCCGTCGACTTCTTCAACTCCGGAGCCACCTGGCGCGATGGCACCATGCCGGTCAACGTGTCGGGCGGGCTCGAGTCGAAGGGGCACCCCATCGGTGCCACCGGGATCGCCAACGTGTGGGAAGTCTCCACCCATCTGCGGGGCGAGGCGGGTCCTCGTCAGATCGAGGGCGCCAAGATCGGCATGACCCACGTCATCGGACTGGGCTCTGCCTGCGGCGTGCACATCCTGGAGAAGTCGGCCGGCTGATCCGGGCTACTTCGGGGGCGTGACGACCTCAGTCCTCAGTGGGCGGCGTCCGCCAACAAGGACTCGAGGACTGACTCGGCCCACTGGTGCGCCCGTGCCACTTCGCCGTCGAGGAGGGAGTTGTCATGATCGACGACGAAACTCTTGGGCGCGGCTACCTCGGCGAACCCGTGATGACGGAGCCGACGGCTGATCCCGAGTGATGCCCGCCCGGTCAGCACCTCAGGGCCGTCGAACCGGGTATCGAACGCCGCCGCCGAGATGCCATCGACGCGGCCGACCCGTTGGAACCAGTCCCGCAGCCCTGGGCCGGCGGCATCCGCCCCCAGGGGTCGGTCCCCATCGCTTCCAGAGTTCTGACGAGTCGCCTTCCAGGACATGCCGTGCACGTGGGTCGGACCCCCGATCAGCACCAGGTCCGCTCCGTCGACCGACTCCGGGGTCGCCTCTTCGGCCGCCACCATCTCGACGTCACCGTGTCCATGGGCCACCCGGGCCAACTCCTCTGCGACCCGCCGCGTGTTGCCGTACAGGGACTCGTAGATGATTACTGTCCTCATTGCCACCACCTCCTGTACCCCATCGTGGGCGAACCGGACCACGCTCGCTAGAGGCGAACGTCACCGTCGGGTCAGGTCAGATGGAGCCCGCCTGCACCGAGGACCACCAGGGGAACGCCCTAGCGGGTGACCAGGACTCCGAACACGAGTCCGCCCAGGGCCAAGATGATCGTCCCTGCCGAAATGAGAGCGAAGGCGTGGCGACCCAGCATGCCGTGGGGGACCATCACTTCGTGGAGGTCCCGCGAAATTCGCATCCCGGCCAGCCAGACGAGCGCCCCGATGCCGACCATGATCAGGCCGACCACGCCGGGCACCCCGTGCAGGGTCCAGACCCTGCGGGCCAGCACCCC
>CAININ010000155.1 GCA_903849265.1 uncultured Acidimicrobiaceae bacterium | reverse complement strand
ATGTGCCATCTACGACGCCAGCGTGAGCAGGCACCCGGCAGGCGCCGTCGATATCGAACACCTGATTGAACCGGCCCAAAGCCAGCCACGAGCCGACGCACAGGGCCAGGTCGACCAACTCGTCATCGCTGTAGACCGCGTGCAGCCGCGTCCAGAACTCGCTGTCCATGCCTCGGTGGTCGGTGGCGTATCGATCGGCAAACTCGGCGGCGAGGCGCTCGCGCTCGGTCAGCCGGGCACCTTCGCCAGTGCTGTCCCCACCGGTAGCGCCGACGGCCGCATAGAACGCTTCGGGTACGTCATCGGCGCCAGCTCCCCGAGATGGGACGTCCCGGGCCGTGCGCCAGTCGAGGCAGAGCGCGCAGTCGTTGATGCGGGCCATGGTGATGCGGGCCGCCTCGAACTCACGCAGTGACAGCGACGAGTGCTCGTAGACGGCGTGCGAGTAGCCGCCGGCAGCGGCAGTCAGTTTGGGCGCTAGCGCGGTCCACACGTGGATCAGCGGATCAGCACCGTCGGGAACGGAGACGTTGGGCATGGACGCTCGTCAGCCGGCGACGGTCGGCATGCGACGGATGACCCGTCCGGCGAGGCCGGACACGTACTGCTCCCACCGCCGGTCGCCCAGCAGCCAGAGCCACAGCTCACGGCGATTGGCGACGACGATGTCGACGAAGTCTTCGCGGCTGCAGCCGCCGGGCTCGAGCACCGGCTGCCACCGGCTCCACAGCCACACCCCGATGCAGATGTCGTCGGAGAACCCCTCCCGCCAGTCGTCCCCCTCGAGGAGAGCGGCACGCAGGCCCACCCGCAGGTCTTCGGGTTCGGTCGGGAACTCCAGCAAGAGGCCGTAGCCGGTGGCAGGTTCCTCTTCGATGGTGGTCACCCCGGCCACGCTAGCCACTTCGCCCATACCGCTCCTCCTCAGCGCTCGACGACGACCGGGGCCCGGTCGGTCCCGTCGTAGTTGGATACGTGCTCTGCGTAGTCGATGAAGAGCGGTGCATCGGGATCGAACGGCCGGCGCAGGCTGTCGAAGGCGACCTTCTTGTCGAAGGCATCGAGCTTGACCAAGGCCTCGGGATTGTCGAGATCGCGGAAGTCGAGGCGTCCTCGGGCGTTGTCGAGGGCACGTCGGCCTCGCTCGGTTCGCACGAGGACGCTGCTCCAGCCGTCCGCAGAACCGACGCTGCCGACCGATAGGTCGGCACTGCGGCCGAGGAAGTCGGCGCACTCGTCGCACCCCTTGAGGGCGGCACCGTGGAAGTTCTTGATCGGCTCGTCGACGGCCAATTCGCCGTCGCGGTACTCGACGATCATCCGGCCCCGGATGACGTCGACCTTGCTCACCCGGTCGATGTCGATGTCCCGGTCCTTCTGGAGCAGGTCGAGCATGAGTCCTCGATAGTCGAAGCTCTTGGTGCACAGCAGGGCGATGGTCAGGACCACCGCGTCGATCCGATGCGCCCCGGTCGGCCACCGCCTCGACTGCATGGCACGGATGCCCTGGATCTCACACGGGGTGCCGACCACCGCGATCCGGGGCTTGGCCGGCAGGCTGTAACGGGAGAGGTCCAGTTCGGCGAGGGCCATGGTCTGGTTGTAGAAGCTGCCAGCGGACTCGAGGATCTCCTTGGCCGTGGTGGCCAGATGGGAGACGCCCTTCCAGGGCTCATCGGGGTCGTCGCTCGGACGTGTCACCACGGCCCCGTCGATATCGCCGGCCGCCAGTGCTGCAATCAGCAGGGCCGAAACTACGCCGCCATCCTGTGCTCCGTCAGGACGGGCGCCGGCCCGCACCGCATAGGCATCGGTCACCGCGCCGAGCCCGTCACCGGGAGGGCCTCCGGTGATCTTCCAGTAGGTATCGCTGGCATCCGCCCGTTCGACCGAGGCAGCCGCCACCTCGTCGGCCGTCGCACCGGGCATCACCGTCGACGGCGGCCACAGCGCTTCGTACCGGAGCCCGCCGCGTGGGCAGAAGTCCCAGCACAGCGAGCAGCCGGTGCACATCTTGACCAGCTCAGGCAGGTTGGTGTCCTTGTCGAT
>CAININ010000154.1 GCA_903849265.1 uncultured Acidimicrobiaceae bacterium | reverse complement strand
GTCCAAGCTCGGGGTCACCTGCCCGGCCCACGTAGTGCGCTGGCTGTCTGCCGGAGCGATCGATGCCGACGACGTGTTGTTGTGGGTGCGATGTGGCCTCGACATCAGCGGCGGCGCCGGCCCTGAGGCAGTCGAGGACTGGCTGCAGGCGACCTCGTCGGGCGCTGTAGCCCGGTCGTGGCTGTCCGCCGGCCGTCACCTGCCCGGTGGCATCACCCGGTCCGGCGTCGCCCCTTGGCAGGCCGTCGGTGTCCACACCGGAGGCTGCCTGGGGGCATGGCTCTCCGTCGGGGTGACCCGGCCCGAAGAAGTGGCCGCTTGGTGGGAGGCCGGGGTAACCGATGTGGCCAGTGCTGCCGAGTGGGCCCGGGCCGGGGTGCGCTCGTTGGCGGATCTCGAGCGCTGGGCCGACGTCGGAATCACCTCGAGCGCCGAGGCCCTCTCGTGGGTGGAGCCTGTCTTCATCACCTGCATCGAGGAGGTGGGGGCCTGGCGAGCCGCCCGCTACCGGAGTCCCGAGTGGGCCCGCCAAGTGGTGTTGTCCGACCGGTCCCAGGTGCCAGACAACGTTGTGGCCGTCCGGGCCCGGGAGAAGCGGTTTCTCCTCGGTGGGGGAATCACCCCCCAACGCGGGCCGACTGATCAGCCGGGTTGGGTGCCCGGGGCTCGTCTTGGGGCGCACCCTGATGCGGTGGTGTCAGAACGCTACTTCTACGCCTTCGGCTACCCATGCCGTGCCGAGGCTGCCACCGAAGTGGTCGAGCAGGACTTCGACGCTGGCGGTACGGAGGTCTCCCGCCACTATCGGTCGTGGTTCCCTGACCCTCGCCACCGGTCCGTTGGATCTGCGGAAGGGGGCAGCCATGCTTGACGGTTCGTCGTCTGATGGTTCGTCTCGTGGCTCAGATCCTCGTGGCTCAGATCCTCGTGGCTCAGAAGCAGCGACCTGGTTCGCCCGGGGTGTGGGCGCACTCGGCCTGGCCGTTGGCGAAGTGGTGGTGCGGCTCGTGTTCCACGTGCCCAGCAGTGCGGCAGATCTGCTGGTCTTCGTCGGGATCGGCGTCGCTGTCTGGTGCTTCTCTCAGTGGTGGCGGACGGTTCGGCACCCGATCGTGTCGCCAGCAGCCAAGCGCACCTTCGCTCTGTGGTGGACCGGGGGCGGGGTGGCGCTGTTCGCCATCGGGGCCGTCCTGGCCAGCGGACCCGATGGGGGACAGTCGACGGTGGCTGCTGGATTCGTACTGGCCGGGATCGCTGCCGTTATCGGGTTCTGGGGTGCGGTGTTCGCCGTCCGGTTCTCACAGGCGGTGGGCGACGAGTTCGCCACCGCCACCACACCGGTGCCGTCGCCAGGCGAGATAGCGGCACTGCTCGAGGCCGAGTGGGGTCGACCGGCATCGGTGGTCGAGGTGGCGGCCGTCCACCAGATGCTCTCCTCGGCCAGATACGAAGCCCTGCTCACCACCGGCCTGACTCTGGGCGCCCTCTACCTGATGGACCACAACCTGCATCACGACCGGTGATGCAGGTCTACGCGGAAGGACAG
>CAININ010000153.1 GCA_903849265.1 uncultured Acidimicrobiaceae bacterium | reverse complement strand
TCGACCTCGGCGGCGTGCCCCCCTCGGACACCGAACAGCCGCTTGGCATACAGCAGATACGCGGCCACCAGCACGTTGAGCACGAAGGCGATGATCTTGAACACGCTCAGCCGCAGCACCAACTCGTAGATCTCGTACGGGATGAGCAGCGTCGTAACCACGAAGGTGAGGTACTCGGCCCACCGCCGGTTGAACCACAGCCCGACTGCCTCCACGCCTTCGAGGCTGGCGTAGGCGATACAGATAGAGGCCAGCACGAAGAGATGTGTCGGCGTATAGCCGAACGCCTTGCGCAGGTACCCGAGCACCCCTCGGACCCGCGCTGCCGCTGCCCCGCCACCGTTGAGAGCGTCCATGATGTTTTGGTAATCGGCGTGCAACGCCCGGTTGTGCGTGGCGAAGGTCACGAACGCGATGGCCAGTAGCGTCAGGATCACAACGTGCAGTGCCCGGTCGAGGGCGATGAGACGCAGCACGTATCGGTCCCTCAGCGCCGGGCCACGAAGTGGCACGTCGATCTGGTGACGAGGTGGGACCCGCTCCTCTGTGGGCTGGTCCGGAATAGCCACGGCCATCCATGCATCGCAGCGTAAGCAGCGGCACCACCGCTGGGCATCGACTTCGCGGACGATGACTGCGTCTTCGGGCGTGACCACTGCGGCGTTCTCGCCCACAAGCGCGTGGCCGTGCCATGCGCAGGTGAGCAGTTCGTACCGGTAGTCGGGGCGCTTCGTTCCTGACACGAGATCACCATAGGCTCAACCCGGGCACGAACGAGGAGCATGCAGCCATGAACCATGCAGCCATGAACCATGCAGCCATGAGCAAAGACATCGCCGACCACCTGGCCGAGATCGAGGAGCAGGGCTACACCATCGTCGAGGATGCCATCGACCTCGATCTCATCGACGCCCTGGTGGACGAACTCGATCGCCTCGAGCGTGACCTCGGCATCGCCCCCGCCTCGAATGCGTTCGAAGGCACGAAGACGACCCGTATCTACAACCTGCTCGCGCATGGGCCGCTATTTGCCCAGATACCCGTCCATTCGAGCGTCCTGCCCATCTGCGAGGGCGTGCTCGACTCCGGCTTGCTCGTCTCCTCCCTCTCTTCCATTTCCATCGGTCCGGGTGAAACGCCGCAGCCCGTGCACGCCGATGACCAGATCATCCCGCTCCCCAAACCCCACCCAGCGACGGTCTGCAACACCATGTGGGCACTGACCGACTTCACCGAAGCGAACGGTGCCACCCGGGTCATCCCGGGGTCGCACACGGCCGACCACTCCCCCGACCTCACGCAGCCGTACGAGACCAAAGCCGCCGAGATGGGCAAAGGAAGTGTGCTCGTCTGGCACGGCAGCCTGTGGCACGGCGGCGGTGCCAACACCACGTCCGAGCGACGGGTCGGGATCGCCATGAACTACTGCGCCGGGTACATCCGCCAACAGGAGAACCAGCAGCTAGGCCTGGACCACGAGACGGTCCGGGGCTTCCCCCGCCGCCTCCAAGAACTCGTCGGCTACGGCATCTACCGGGGCCTCATCGGCCACATCGACAAGCAGGTCCCGGCCAATATCCTGCTCGAGTCGCCCGGCGACCCCCGGCTGCTGTGGGATCTGGCTACCCCGGTGCAAGAGTGACTCCGGCCGACGGCTGAACCCGTCCGGCACATGAGGAGGGCGGGCACGTGACCGTCTGGCCTGACGTGCAGCTCACCCCGACGGCCAGAGATCCTCTGGCTCCCGGCCCCGCGTTTCCGGAACACACCAGAACAACGCAGCGGCGACTGCGGCCGGCAGGAAGGTGACCACGGCGGCCACTCCGAACCGCGTACCCGCATCAGCCATGGCACCGAACCAGACGAGTCCGATCGACGCCCCCAAGACGCCAGCCACCAGCCACCACCCCGCCACCGACGCCCGCACCGACGTCGGGAACAGCTCGTTGACGAGTGCACCCGCCGCCGGTGCGAACACAGAGCCCGACAGCACGCCGAGCACATAGCCGACCACCAAGACCCCAGAGCCCCCGCTGTAGGCGAGCACCGCGAACACGGCGATCCCCACCATGCCGATCGCTCCCGTCGGACGGCGACCGAACCGGTCGGCCAGCCACCGCCCGAGCAACAGGCCGCCCAGCCCGGCTGCCCCCGCCCCCACCACCATTGCTGCTGTGTCACCGCCCGACAGGTGTCGGACGTTTTGGGCATAGAGAAAGACGAACGTGTTGGCCGGACCGGTGATCACCGACACGGCGAAGGCCAAGGCGACCACGACGGCGAGCCTGGTGCGGAACCTCGGGCCGACCGGTCCGAGCACCGGCATCGGATGGTCCCGTGCTGCCTCGGCGACCACGAACCGATCCGGCTCGGTGACCCAATGTGCGATGAGGGGCACGAACGCCAAAGGCACGATGGCCAGGGCGACCGTTCCGCGGAAGCCCAAGCTCGAAGAGGCAAGGCTGTGGATGACAGCGGTGACGCCAGCTCCGACCCCGTAGCCAGCAGCCACGAATGCCACGGCTTTGGCCCGGTCGCGCGTCGATGTCTGCTCGGCCGCCACCACCTGAGCCAGCGCCGTGGTCGCGCTCAAAAACGGGCGTCCGAGAGCGAACACGGCCACGAACCACCAGTAGCTAGGCATCGCTGCCGACGCCACGGTGACACCGAGCCCGATCGACACGGTCACGAGGAGCATCGTGCGCCGTCCCAACCGGTCAGCCAGACCGGTGAGCGGCAGTGCCAGCAATGACGACAGACGGATGACCGCTAAGCCGACTCCGAGAACGGTACCGGACAGTCCGGCCTGGTCGGCGAGGGATGCACCGTGGGTGATCCTGCCAAACTCTCTGGCGACGTCGCCAAGGGCGGCCACCACCCCGAACTGACCCATACCGGCAGCAAATGCGGCCAGAACCACTCCGAGCACCGCCCGGTCGCGCCACCCGTAGAGCCGAAGCTCGGGTACGGCCCGATCAACAGACATGTCCGCCGCATCCCTGTTCACCGCTCTGCCCACCGGTCTGCCCGCCAGCCGGGCGTTTCCAAACTGCGGCCGCATGCCGCTCGGGGCCGTTTGGCGAGGCTCATGCCTCGATGTGGGATCTCCCGTCCGATGCACCAGTGTGCATCATCACCCCCTACCGACGGACCGCCTGGCTCGACGCGGACAAGTCGCGTCCCGCTGACCAGTAGGGCCGATCAGGGTCCGTCCAGTTCCACGATCACTTCGCGAGTCCTAACGATCACTTGATCGAGGATGGCGATCGCTTCCTCGATTTTCTGGACGACCATCGGATCCACACTCGAGTCCGAGCAGCGCAGCAGCGCTCCGTCGAGCACCAGTCCTGCTTCGAAGACCCCGTTGACCAACGCCGCCTGCAACTCGGACGCCAGCAGGTGGAGTCTCCCCTCCTGGTCGGCCTGCTGTCGGGAAGACCATGCTGCGGAATCCAAGACGCCACCCACGGCTGGCGAGTCCGTGTGTCCGCTCATCGGCGCTTCTGCCGCCAGTGGATCCGAGTTTCGTCCGAGCATCGCCACCCCGTGATGCAATTCCTGATCGCGGCCAGCCGACCGCCCCCACAAGTCAATCAGAATGCGCCCAAAGTGGCTCTTCGCGTTGAGGCGTGGGGTGGTGTTCAGCCGGTGACCCGCCCATAGGCATCCACCACTGAGGCCCCGTGGCCTCCGAT
>CAININ010000152.1 GCA_903849265.1 uncultured Acidimicrobiaceae bacterium | reverse complement strand
GACGAGCTCCGGACCCTCCTGCAGGAGTCAGGGTTCTCGTCGGTCAACCGGAGGGGTCTGTCTGGAGGGCTCAGCCAGCTCATCACGGCCACCAGGAGCGGTCGACCATGACGTCGTGGTCCCCCGCTGCCCCTCTCATCACCTCTACGCCGCCGTCGGACGCACCCGAGGCAGCGTCGGCGATCCAGGGCGGCACGCCTCGGGCCGTCCGCCTGTCTCTCCCCGGCGGACCCCCGGTCGACCCCTTTGCCCTCGCAGGCGAATCGGGCATCTTGCTCGCTGCTAGCGACCGAGTATTTGTAGGGCTCGGTCGGTCCCTGACGCTTGACCTCCCCGGTGGCCTGGCCAATGATGCAGACGTCGACGCAGCTATGTCCCGCCTGTCGGCGCTTCCTTGCGACGACGTCCTCGGGGGTTCCTCAGCCGGACACGCAGTGCTCGCGTTCGGTGCCCTTCCCTTCCTCCGGACTTCCCCGGCATCGCTTGTCGTCCCCGAGCTCACCTACTGCCGCGAGGGCGATGGCCGCGAGTGGGTGACTCTGGTGTCGCCCGATGGCACCGGCCTACCTGACCCCAGCGACCCCGCGGCGGGTGCCGCACTCCGGACCAGGATTCTCGCGCTCACCGACCAGCGCGTGACGGCGCCGCCTGCAGTCCAGCGTCCGGTGACGGAGGCGAAATCGTCCGACGCCGATTTCGTCCAGTCCGTGGCTGCTGCGGTCGATGCCATCCGGCGGGGCACACTGGTCAAGGTCGTGCTGGCCCGGACGGTCGAGGTGTTCCTCGCCCAGGACATCGACGTGCCAGACCTGATCGCCCGCTGGGCCGAGCTCGAACCGAGCTGCACGATCTTCGCTCTGCCCACGGCCGCAGGTCGGTTCGTCGGAGCGAGTCCAGAGCTGCTGGTCGAGCGGAGCGGCACCCACGTCCGAAGCCGTCCTTTGGCCGGGACGATCGGCCGGAACAATGGTGGCGATGGTGGGCTCCCGTCGGCCCTGCTCGAATCGGCGAAGGACGGGGAGGAACACAGGCTCGTGGTCGACGCCATCCGAGCCGAGCTAGCGCCCCTGTGCACCGAGCTGCAGGTTCCCGAGCGACCCGAACTCGTCCATCTCCACAGCATCACCCATCTCGGAACCACCATCGATGGAACCCTCCGGGGCGATTCGGACGGAACTGCCCCGACCACGCTGCATCTGGTGGCCAGGCTTCACCCCACCCCTGCGGTGTGCGGTGTCCCTCGGCTGGCGGCGACCGATCTCATCAGCCGTCTGGAACCAGGACCCCGTGGCGCCTATGCAGGACCGGTCGGCTACGTCGATGCCTCCGGTGACGGTCGATGGATGGTGGGCATCCGTGCGCTGACGGTGACCGGCCGATCCGCCACCATGACTGCCGGAGTGGGGATCGTGGCGGAGTCAGACCCGTCGACCGAACTATTGGAGACACGCCTCAAGTTTCGGGCGGTGTTCGACGCCCTGGCGCCCGGCTCCGTCTTCGAACCCGGTCAGCCCGACGCCTGATCATTCTGGCGATCGGTACCCGGCGCCCGTCGGTACCGTTCGATCACTTGGGCCAACCGTTCGGGAGCATCGCGTGCCACGAAGTGACCCGCCCGGGGAAACTCGATCAACTCGGCACCTGCAATGGCGCCAGCCAACGAGCGCGCCGCTCGAGGGCGCACCACCAGGTCCCACTCCCCCACCACCACCGCAGTAGGCACTCGGATCCGGCATAGTGCAGCCGAGACGTCGGGGAGTTCCGCGAGCAGCCCCCGCTGCTCGATGATGAAGGTCCGCCGGTGGCGCCCAAGGGCGCCCCGCTCCCCGCCCAGCACGCCCTCGTCGGGAAGTGAAGCGAGGAACTGCTCCCGGATCCGAATCGGCACCCTAGGAGCTAGTCGGCGCACCCTCGGCAGGATTTCGCCAAGCGCAAGCAGCCCGGCCACGGTCATAACCTCGCCGATGAACGGCCATGCGAGCATCCTGTCGGTCTCGTCCAGGCTGTCAGGTGTGCAGGCCGCCCCCACGAATACGATTGAGTGGACGAGGTCGGGCCGGTGATCCGCCAGAAGCACAGCTGCTCCCCCGGACCAGCTGT
>CAININ010000151.1 GCA_903849265.1 uncultured Acidimicrobiaceae bacterium | reverse complement strand
GTCGCCGGACTGGGGGTGGACTACCCGATGCAGTACGTCGGCGTCGTCCGTGCCGGCGCCATCCGCGGCGTCCTGCCCATCCTCTTGTTGAGTTACATCTTGCTGTTCCTCATGGTGCTCGTCCTGGCCACAATCCTGACTCGGCCGCTGAAGCACCTGACCGCCGCCACGGCTCGCATCGCTGATGGTGACTACGACGTTGACCTCACCTCGATCGTGAAGACCAGGATCCCTGATGAGATGTCCGTGCTCGCCCGCTCGTTCGTGAGCATGGTCGACAAGGTGAAGATCCGTGAACGGAACCTGACCCAGCAGGTGAAGCGCCTGACCGTCCAGATCGACCAGAAGAAGCGCGAAGAATCAGTCACCGCACTGACCGATTCGGACTTCTTCAGTGGGATCGTCGCCAAGGGCAAGGTGCTCCGTGAGGCCTTCCAGGAGTCAGAAGGCGCGGCGGACCCGACTCCGCCGGTCTAGGCGGCTCTGCACGGCGCATGGGATTGCGTTGATCCGGCACAGGTACACCAGAGCACTGGTGCACCTGCGTCCCCTGCCCAACGTCAGCTCTGCTGGGCGATCGCTGGAGAAGGCCCGCAAGAACGCACGAAGCAGCTCCTCGTCGTTACTCGGGACCGGAGGGTCGAGGCGCTAGGCCGACCGCGCCTGGACTACCACCTTGTTTGGACCGTGCCCGGATACCCCGAACCGTTCGATGAGCGTGCAGAGTGCTCTGGCCCTCGACGAGGAGTTGGTCCCCTTCGGCCAGGCTCCGGATCACCTGCCCGGGCATATGCCTGTGTCGATTCATGTTGCGGGCCTCTTCGCACGGTCCTGAAGCTGCGGACTCGCATCAGGAATGGCTCAGTTCACGGGACCCCGTCAGGTCTGCGGAACGCGAACTTCATTGTCCGTCAGCGTGCGGAGCGGCATCCGACTCGCTAGTTGTTCATTCCGCCCAGGCGCTTGCGCCGCTTGAGGTGGTGGCTGAGCAGCGCATCGGGCCAGGTGCGAATCATGGTGCGGGCGCTCGCAACGGCTGCCACGCCGATGGGGACTGCCAGAATGGGGGCCAGGATCGGCATGTGGAGCGCCGTCGCTATGGCGATCACCCCACCGGCCACGATCAGACCGATGGCGAAGGGAACCAGGTCCAAGATATAGGACACCCGGGTCCGGCGTTCGTCGGGCACCAATGCCAATGCTGCTCGACGGGCAACATCGTCGATGCTCCACCATGGCACCCTCCAGGCAACGATTCCTACCACCACGATGGGGAGGATTCCGAACCCGAGACCCACGATGAGGATGGCCGCTCCCACCACGACGGCGATCGGCATGACAGCCAATGAGCCGGGAATGTCCAGGCGCTCCATCAGGCTGGTCACCACGTAGCGCTGGAGCACCCAACAGATCACGAACACCGCGGTGAGAGTCATCCCATAGAGCACCTGGAGCTGAGCCTCCGAGGTCAACTTGGCGTCGGCTGACGTGAGGAATGAGCCCTCCAAGGACATGCCGGCGATATAGGCCAATGTCGAGGTGATGAACATGGCCTTGAAGGCCTTGACCCCTCCGACCACATTCCACGCGCTGCGAACCGACGCCAGCGTCGATTCTGTCTGCCCGGACCCCTTTCCAATGTTCCTGCCTCGTAGGGAACGTGGAACGAAGTACGCAATCGCCAGGAGTCCCACCGGACAGACAATGAGCAGCCATGTCAGCGGCACACCCAAGGGAACCAACAGGAACGGTGCCAGCGACGGGACCGCCAGTCCGATCATCTGTGCCCCGTATCGCCAGTTGGTGATCCACGGGTAGATCTTCCGGCCTTCGCCAGCGTTGAAGAGGTCGCCGACGATCGCCCACACGATCAGCGGGAGCAGGAAGTTCAGCTGGTCAGCCAGCAGGCACACGAACCCCGTGCCGACCACATTGGTCACAGGCGACGCCATCAAGGACAGCCCGATGATGAAGGCCAGTGCGTAGACAAGCGACACAGCGACGAGCGCCTTGTCCCGTCGGACTCGGTCGATCCACTTCATCTGGATCAATGCCACCGCCACCAGACCCAATCCGCCGAGCGGGTAGATGATGATCAGGCCACGAGGACCCAAGAGGTGAACGAACTGCGATGCAGCAACGACCTCGGAGATACATCCGATGATGAATACGGCCGCAAGGGCCAAGGCCAACGGGAGGGCCCGTTTGCGCAGTCCGGCCATGGCGCCCTCGTCGACGTCATCGCTTTCCGCCGTATCGGGCGGAGCGCTAACGGTCGGTCGAGGTGCAAACGAAGCAAACGGGTCCGTCGCATCTTCGGGTGCAGACGCCGGGGAGTCGCTCCGTTTAGGGCGCGCTGCCGCAAATCCCCAGGGATCCTCTGCTTCACCAGATTTGGGAGTGATCTCGTCGCGCAACGCCTCAGATGCCTCTCGATCGGAACGCCGTGATGCCATCGAGCCACAGCCCGCATCCGGGAATGTCGGCGACCCCTGTTCCACCAGAGTCAGCAGACGGATGGTCGTGCTCCACACGGTTCCCCCGTAGGGGGTGACTGCAGATCATACGCTCATCATGTCCACACACCTGCGCCCCGAACAGGTCGGTACGACTCACCGGCGTTCGCTCCCACCAAACACCGCATAGGACCCCGGTCCTGAGCGGGCGTGGGCCGAATGCACCGTGGTCCGCCCGCTCTCGCGTTCAAGAGTTCGGCGCCAGCGGTGGCGCGCTGTCCATGCAGTGGACACTTTGCCGCAGACATCTAGGGCGGCGAGGCCATCTTTGGAGTCGGTCACCGAGATTCGTTCCCAGGTCACCAAGGAAGTAGCTCCATACGACAAGGGCCCGAAGCCGGCCGCAGGCACACGGACGATCAAGCCTTCGAATTCAAACATGTCATACATGATTTGACACGTTCCTGGTTGCAACCATCCTGCAACAGAACACCAGTGCACCTCCAGCGGGCGTCACGAAACCAACCGCATCTCTGTAATACTTTCGCCAATGAAGAAGCGCACGTCCTGCATGCAGCGCGCCCGATGAACGTCCGGGACCTTGCCGGAACGGGTCGGTCGGACGACCTCCTTCAACTTCTCGCCCTGCACCGACAGTGGTTCCCGGGATATGAGTTCTGCATCCCCGAACTCGAGGAGGCCGCAGAACTGCCGTCCGATCGAGGAGACCGCATGGTCCATCTGCCGTACGCCTCTATCGATGGACGAGGCATCGGCTACAGCTACTTGCACGCCAACCTCACCAGGGGCATTGCCGTCCAGCACTTCATGGCCATCGACAGCGAGTTCCGAGGACGCCGGGCGTCTGGACCGACAGTGGCCGAAGCAATTCTGGCCAAGGGCGCTGCGCTCGTTATCGAGGACGGTAGGGTCGCAGGTCGCCCGGTCAATTTCGGAATCGCGGGGGAGACCGAGCCATCAGAACCTCGGATCCTCAGTGCGCTGGCCCGACTGGGGTTCCTCTTCTTTCCGGAGGTCGGCTATGCGGAGCCGGATTTCGGCCCCGATTGGGCTGACCACGGCGAGCCCAAGTTCACCGACCTGACACTCATCATCAAACCCTTCGGGGACGATCTCCCCCGTCCTTCCGATGCGATCCAGGCAGCGTGCGAGGCACTGCTACTCGACTACTACCATCTCGATTCCGACCACCCGCGCGTAGCGGCAATATTTGCTTCCATCGAAGGTTCAGTTGCAATGACGAGAGAGCCAGCAATCCAGGGTCAGCATGGCTGACCGCCTGAACGAAGACTCGCCGCGCAAGCGCCAGTCCGGACTACTTGACGCAATCTTCGACGTCGTCGAGCAGGAGCCGACGAAGCCGACGTCGACGGCGGACGAATCGATGTTCCGGGCCAAGGCAATCGAGCAGATCGACGTGCCCGCCCAGGTCGACCTTCTCCTTCCCCTCACATCCCGGATGACCTGGATCGCCCTGGTCGGCGCCGCCCTGGTGATCTTGGCCGGCATCTTCTACACCGCTGGCACGGAACGGATCTCGGCCATCAGCTCTGATGGGAGGGCTGTCAATCTTCCCGGCCTTGCCGTTGCAACCAGCCCGGTGGCCGGATCCATCGGATCGGTCGCCATCGCCCATGGCGAACGCGCCGCAACCGGCGCAGTCGTAGCCAGTGGCGACGCAAACTCCGGATCGACGTTCAAGGTCACCTCACCGATCAACGGGATGATCTGGCAGGTACTGGTGCCCGTGGGTGGATCTGTCGCCGAGGGCGGATCGGTCGCCACCATCCTGCCTGACGGACCCCAGACCACCGTGCTTACCCCGGTGCCCGAGGCATCGAGCTCCTCGGTCAAGGTGGGCCAGAAGGTCTTGTTGACCAAAGACGACGAGACGGTCGTCGACGGCACAGTCTCCGAGGTGAGCAGCCAGTCCCTGCCCGCATCCAGCCAGGGTGACCTGGCGGGCATCCCCACGTCGTCGAGCGAGCCACAGGTCCTCGTGACCATCCGCGCCGATTCCCCCCTCACCCCTGGATCACCGCTGGGCGTCAAGATCGTCCTGTCCAAGAAGTCCTTACTGCAACAGCTCTTGGAGTTCCGTTGACCGCACCGGCCGAGACGGCCGATCGGGTGGGAGCGGCCCACGTCGACTCGGGTATCGCTCCCATCGTGGCGGGTCCTCGGCGCAGCCGGGTGCGTACCCCAAGGGTGCTCCAGATGGAGACCAATGAGAGCGGTGCCGCCTGCCTGGGCATGGTGCTCGGCTCGTACGAGCGATTCGTCGACTTGGACGAGCTGTGCTTGCGTTGCGGCGTAGCCAACGGCGAAGGCGCCACGGCCCAAAGCATCTCTCAAGCTGCGGAGCACTTCGGCCTCGATGCCACCATCGGCACCTACGAACCAGAAGAGCTGAAGAGCCTCGCGCTCCCCCTCATCGTCAACTGGCGGTTCCACCACGATGTGGTGGTCGAAGGATGGCGGCCCGGCCACTGGTACCTGAACGATCCGGCTCGCGGCCCACGCGTCTGCACCGACGAGGAGTTCGATGCCGCCTTCACCGGACTGACCATCGAGGCCGTTCCTAGCCCCATGTTCGAGCAGGGAGGCGAGCGCGAGAAGTCGCTCCGTCGGCTGGTCTCCATCAGCGGGAACATCGGTCCGGCCCTGGTGGCCGTCACCATCATCACCCTGCTCTTGATCATCCCCACCGTTCTGATCCCTCAAGTCATGAGCCTCTACGGTGCCCAGCTGTCCGGGGTCGTCGGAATATCGGCCCTGACCGCTGTCGTCGGGCTGGTCATCGCCATGCTGGTCCAGACAGGCCTACTGGCCCTGCAGGGTGCACTGGCGATTCGGGTGGCCACGAAGGTATCGGTGCGCCTAGGGGCATCGATCGTCCACCAGCTGCTCCGGCTTCCTGCGAGCTTTCATCTCCAACGCGGCGCCTCATCCATCGCCCAGCGGGCATCACTCATCGACTCCACCAGCGACGGAGTGTCCGCCCTTGCACTGACGATGACTGCCGGGGTGCTCACCAGCGTCATCGCCGCACTCATCCTGCTGGTCATCGAACCGTTGACAGGGATCGCCGCCATTTTGGTGGCCATCGCCACCGGACTGTTCGTCCACCGGACTGCCCGACGGGCCCAGCACACCGCAGCCCGGACCGTGACCGAAAGCGTTTCCCTGGGTGCCGCTGCGGCCGCCGCCCTGGCCCAGATCGACTCGATCAAGGCATCCGGCTGGGAGGACGGCGTGATCGCCCGAGTCGTCGCCACTCAGAACCGGCTCCTCGAAGCGGACCAGGCATTCGGCGTGCTGCGGCTGCGGCTCGGCATGCTACCGCCCGCCCTCACCGGAATCGGCATGATCGGCATCACCGGAGTCACCATGCTCCAGGTGGTACTCGGAACGCTGCCAGCGAGTTCGGTGCTGGCCGTCATCGCCTTGACGGCCATCCTCATCGCTCCCGTGGGCCAGATCGTCGAGGCCCTCGACAAGTTCCACGTGCTCGAGGCGTCGCTCGACCAGATCGATGAGATCATCGAGGCCCACCTCGAGGACAAGTACGGCGACGGCGAGCCCCTGGCTGCCCCGCACACGCTGGACGGAAGACTCGAGGTTCGCGACGTCTCGTTCGGCTACAACGAACTGGCGCCCCCGATCATCAAAGCACTCGACCTGCGGATCGAGCCCGGCGGCCGTGTGGCCCTGGTGGGCAAATCGGGCTGTGGAAAGTCCACTGTCGCCCGGCTGGTCGCTGGACTGTTCGACCCCTGGGCGGGCGAGATCCTCATTGACGGGATCGGCCGCCACCAGCACGCCCCGCAGGTGCTTGCCGATGGAATCGCCCTGGTGGACCAGGACGTCGCCATCTTCGACGGCACGCTGCGCGAGAACATCACCCTGTGGGACTCGACCGTGCCCGACGTCGACATCATGGCGGCGCTGGCTGACGCACAACTGGCCGACGATGTAGCTCAGTGGTCCGGTGGCCTCGAAGCCAGGCTCAGCGAGGGCGGATCCGACCTGTCGGGTGGGCAGCGCCAACGGCTCGAGATCGCCCGGGCTCTGGTGCGGCGACCGGCGCTGCTCATCTTGGACGAGGCGACCACGGCCATCGATACCCAGACGGAACGACTGATCGACGAAGCCATCCGGCGCAGGGGCACGAGCTGCCTGATCATCGCCCACCGCCTGTCCACTGTGCGCAACAGCGACGACATCCTCGTCCTCGACCACGGAGTAGTGATCGAACGGGGCAGCCATGACGAGCTGATGGCTCGCAAGGCCGCCTACGCCGAGATGGTCGAGTCAGGATGAGGCCCTACGACACGTCGGCCGTCGAAGCCGCTCTTGACGCGACAGCGCCCGGCGCGACCGCCCCCGACGGCACTGCTCCCGACACGACCGCGGCCGTCGTGACCTTGGCGGACGGGGCCACGACGGAACTGACCGCGGCCGAACACCTGCGCCCAGGTGGCGGAACAGTCATCGAGGTCATAAGCGGCGAGGTCTTGGTGTTCGCCATCACCCCCACGGGTCATCGCCTCCACCTGGCCCGCCTCGCCAGTGGATCGATCGCGGTGGGCTGCACGCCCACCTCCGAGGGGACCTCCCTAGTCGTCACCGGTCTGCGTGATGCAGAGGTGCGCACGACGACCATCGACCAGCTTCTGGCAGACGGCCGGCAGTCGCTGCTCGAGGAGTGGGTCTTCACCGTCGGCGAAGCCGCTCGTGGTGGCCGCTGGGCAGAGCGTGTCGTGGCTCCTGAGGGCGGGTCGTTGCGGCTCGCCCCCGGCGAGCACGTCGCCGCCCACGTTGCCTCCGTTCCGCTGTCGGACCACTCCATCCAGGGATGGCTGCGGGTGTCTTCCGGATCCGCCCGCTACTGCGGCTTGGACGGGGTGGAGATCGGCGTCATGGCCCCATCGGTGCCGATCACCCGCGGCATATGGATCACGAGTGGCCTGCGGTGTCAGATGGCTTCGGCCGCAGGTCCTTCATCTGCCGAGGAGTGGACCGCTGCGCTGGACTTCGTTGGCGAACTCGGACTCCGGTCGATGGTCTCCCTCGAGGCCGACCGCAACACGCGGCGGCTCGCTCGACTGCAAGGTGTCGAAGAACGAGGTCTCGTCCAATCGCAGACGGGGGTAGCCCGACTGGTGGGCGCCCTGCTCGGTCGGAGCTCGGCTGAGCTGACCGGGGCAGGCAAGCTCTCCCCCATGCTCCTGGCTGCCTTCGAGGTGGCGGCGGCGTCCGGCCTGCACGTATCTGCAGAAGCTCGGACGCAAGCCAGCGAAGAGGTAGAGCAGGGCCGCGACCCGATGGTGGCTGCGGCAGAGGCCTGTCAAGCACGGGCGCGCCATGTCGATCTGACTCCGGGGTGGTGGCGGGTCGAGGGCCCACCGCTGGTGGGCTCCACGACCTCGGGGACGATCACCGTGCTCGAATGGAAGGGACGGGGTTGGATGGCCCTCGACCCCCGGGGGATCCAGGAGCCATCGCTCATCGACGCCACCACCGTCGAGGAGTATGAGCCCAGCGGCACCGAGCTGGTCCCCGTCTTGGAATCGGCATCAAGCAAGCTGTCGGACCTCGGTCGGCTCACCTTTGGCGGCTCGAGGCGTGAGCTGGTGGTCAGCGCGTTCATGACCCTTCTCGTGGCCATGGCAGCGTTCGTCATCCCCTACGTCTTCGGTGTCATTTCCGAATCCTTCGACTCCATCTCGGGCGCCAGCCTGATCGAAACCCTGATTGCCTTGGCGCTGCTGCTTCTCGCTTCACTCGGGTGGCAATTCGTCCGGGGACGCGCGCTCATGCGGGCACGAGCCCGCGGGGGTGCCATCGCCATGGGTGCCGTCTGGGACCGGATGATGCGTTTGCCGACAACGTGGCACGACGGCTTTTCGCTCGGCGACCGACTTACCCAGGCCACTGCGGTCAACGTTGCTGCCGCCGGTGTGCCCGACGCAGTCATCGCACAGCTCATGGATGCCGTCATCGTCCTGGGCAGCCTGGCCGCCATCGCGACCACCAATTCGGCGCTGTTCTTGTCGGTCACGCTGTTCGCTGCCGTGCAGATCGGGTGCAACTTCCTGCTGGTCCGCACCAGTGCATCGCGGGCCGCCGACCGGGTGGAGGCGAGCGCCACTGCATCGGGTCTGCTGATCGAGACGCTGCGTGCAGCCAACCGGCTCCGGGTCTACGGCGCCGAGTCGCGCGCGTTCCAGCGATGGGCACTCGTCCACGCCGACCTGACCCGGGCCGACCTCAAGCTGCGGTGGATCGTCACCCTCCAGACACTCCTGATCGCCGTGTGGCCGCTCGTCGGGCTGATCCTGGTGGTCATCGTGGCTCCTCTCTCCCACGCCTCCTTCGCCAACTTCGTGACCGCCCAGACGGCCACTGTGGTCGTATCCGCCACAATCGCCGCCGCTACCATCGCCTTCAGTGCGGTACTCGTGGCCAGGGCCAGCATCGACCGGATCACCCCCGTACTCGACGCCAGTCCCGAGGGGTACGGCGAAGGGGAGAACCCAGGCACCCTCCATGGTGAGCTGGGTTTTCGGGACATCGTCTTCCGCTACGCCGGCCAAGAGTCCCGCGTGCTTTCCGGCGTCACCTTCGATGTCAGCCCCGGTGAGCACGTCGCCATCGTCGGTGCATCGGGCTGTGGCAAGTCCACCCTCATCCGCGTCCTATTGGGCCTGGAAGACATCGAATCGGGCACCATCTCCATCGACGGCAAGGATCTTGCCGCGCTCAACCGGCCCGCCGTCCGTCGACAGATCGGCTGCGTGCTGCAGTCCAGCGCCCTGCTACCGGGGACGATCCGCGACAACATCACCATGGGCCGGCGACTCTCCAACGCCGACGTTTGGGACGCACTCGACGAAGCCGCCATCGGAGATGACATCCGGGGCATGGCCCGTGGCCTCGACACCCCTGTCGTGGAGGGCGGGACGTCGCTGTCCGGAGGCGAACGGCAACGGATCCTGATCGCCCGGGCGCTGGCCGGACGACCCCGCATGCTGGTGCTCGACGAGTCGACCAGCGCGCTCGACAACATCACCCAAGAACTCATCGTCCGCTCCATCGAGGACCTGCGGATCACCCGGATCGTTGTTGCCCACCGCTTGTCGACCATCAAGCGGGCGGACCGGATCATCGTGCTCGAAGGAGGTGTCGTCGTGCAGCAGGGAACCTTCGATGAGCTCATGGCCGAACCCGGACCGTTCGTGGACCTCGCCCGGTTCCAACTGGTCTGATTCGTCTGCCGCTCGCTAGCGTCCAGCACCTCCTCGAACACCAGTTGTGAGCACGAGTTGCGAGCATCATCTGCATGAGTGAGAAAGATGAGCCGACCATGACGCCGTCGCTCCGGCACTGGTTCAGCCCCGTAATCCACTCGGGGCTGCTCGGCGTCATCGACGTTGACGGTGGGTCGACCCCAGAGCAACAATCCGTACTCGCAGGCCTCGCTGGGCTCTTTGACCGCGATGTCAGAGCCAGCGCTACAGAAGCGTTGCCCCTGGATGCCGAAGATCTGAGCCGGCGGATCATCCACAGTTCGGACCGGCGGATGTTCGTCCAGATGGCCCTCGTGCTCGAACTTTGCCGGCATCCGTATCCCCGGCCCCGACACCCCGCACCCCGCCCACTACGTCGCCCACGACATGAACCACGTGATCGCCGGCTACGAACCGACCGGACCTGGCGAAATCGCCCTGGGTGCCTTCAAACTGGCGATGCTGGACGACGAGGCCAACTGGATGGCGTTCATGGCGAATCTCCTCATCCACGAAGCCGGGCTCATGAAGCACGGGTCGGAATCCCAGTTCGTCCCCTATGGGGGAGAGATCTACCCGGCGGTCGGACGGCAGGGTGCGCTCGACCTGCCCGGCGCCGCCGATCTGCTGGCGGAGGTGCTGGAGCGAGGTGCTGCCTGCTCCACGGAGTTCAGCCGCATCGACCACATCGCCCTCGCCACAGTTCCCCTCGCCGAGGTGCGCGAACGGTTCAACGTGCTCCCGATGGCCCACCCGATGTCGTGATCCCGGGTCGGAACGCGCAGGTTCTCTAGGATCAAGAGATGGAGCCGACCCCCGACCCGTCCGGCCAAGGGCCCCGCCACGACCTTGCGTTTGTCCACTTTCCCGATCACTTCGAGGTCTGGTTCGGCGACCGGATCGCCCTCGACCGCCCGGACCTCGTGGACGAGTGCGCCGAGTGGCTCGAAGACCAGTTCGGTGCGGTCAACCTCGGCCAGATCGACCACCAGACCCTGCTGGCCGATGGGTCGCTCACGGAGGACCTGCGCTCTGGCATCACCGGGTGGTGGGAAGCGAGGATCCCAGACCTGGCCGTGGGGCCTGACGGGCAACCGTAAGAGGTATCTGGCGGCAGGCGTGATGAGTCCGTTCTTCACGGATTGCGGGGCGCGGGAACTTCGTCAACCCAATGTGACGTATGCTCACAAATTCCGTTGCTCTACCGTGACGGGCATCGACCTACTAGGAGATCAGCAATGTTCGGCATCATCCGCCACTACACCTACGACTCGGCCAACAACGAGATCATCGACGCTAAGATCCGCGGAGAATTCCGCGACATGCTCAGCAAGATGCAGGGCTTCCACGACTACTACTGGCTCGACACCGGTAACGGCGAAGGTGCCTCCGTGGGCATCTGGGAAGACAAGGCGTCGGCCGACTTGTCGACCGAGATGGCTCACTCGTGGGTCCAGCAGAACCTGAGCATGTATCTCACCACTCCGCCCGAGGTCATGGAAGGCGGCATCTGACCGCAGCACGGCAAGCAGGATCCCGGACATGCCGACGGCATGTCCGGGATCGACATGCCGTGCTCAGTTTGGATCAGCGCACCGCCGGTGATGCCGGCTGGTTCGCCAGTGCCGGCTTGGGGATGAGTTTGCCTTTGCCGAGCAACACCAGTGTCCCGACCGCAAGGATGGCGACAGCCGCGTTGGCCACGACCAATCCGACGATCGAAATCCAGTCGAAGAAGCCTCCGAGCCCCCGGGCGTGCATGAGGATCAGGTCGAAGGCTAACGACGTGACGCCGAAACTGTAGGCCCAGTAGGCCGCGGAAAAGGGCTGTGCCGCTACGACGGCCGGCAACGACCAGGCCAGGACGAAGAAGAGGAACAGCCCGTAGCCCACCAAGGCGAGGGCGAACGTGCCTGGGCGGCCCTGGTCGATGAAGAGGTAGGCCTCGCAGCCCACCACGGGCGGGGCGAGCAAGATGCCCATAGCTGGCAGCATCGGCCCCGCGGCCCGAGGGCTGAACGCCATGCGGAAGCCCACCTGGGATTCGATCATCAGCCACGACAGCACTCCGGCCCCGAAGAACAGGACGGCCAGCGCATGCAGGCCGATATAGGCGGCAGCAAAGGCCGACACGAAGTTGCCAGCCACGGTGGGCAGGTAGATGGCTGCCGAGATGGTGAGTGCGTCCTGCCCGCCCTTCAGTCGGTTGGCAGTGAAGTAGCAGCCGTAGAGGAGCTGGCCGATGGCGCCAACAGCGAAGAGCACGAGCGCCAACGGGCGCGACCAGCCGTCGGCCAGGTAGGCCATGAGCAGTGTGGTCACCGCCACGAGCCCGATAGAACACGACTGGACGGGATGGTGGAACTCCGCCAGAGCAACGTCAGTGCGCAGGATCCACTTGGCGGCAAAGAGCACCACGAGCGCGATCCAGACCACGACCGCAACAGTCATGATGGTGTCGCTGATCACGGTCGAGGTGCCCCACGCCTCATGAGAGGCACGCCAGCAGTCGCCCAGACCGACCGTTCCAAGGACGATCCCGAAGAACGAGGCGGGTACGAGCGGTAGTCGTCGGCTCACATCAATTCCCATCAGTTGTTCCTATCAGTACATTGTTTTCAGGCTCTGATGACCGATGGCTACCCCATTCGGCCCAGGTACGCCGTGCGTCGCATGCTGCGGCTACGTCATGGGCCACTCGGGCCCGGTCGGCTCAGTCCCCGAGGTAGCTCGACTCGAGCAGGTGGCGGTCTGCTTCGAGCTGGGCGGCGGTGCCTTCCATGTCCAACGCACCATGGGCGAGGACGTACCCGCGGTCGGCAATCTCGAGTGCCATCTGCACATGCTGCTCGACCAAGAGGATCCCGCAACCGGTGTCATCGGCGATCGAGCGCACCGTCGGGAGCAAGCGTTCGACGATCACCGGGGCCAGACCGAGCGACATCTCGTCGATCATGAGCAGCTTGGGTCCGCTGGCCATCGCTCGACCAAGCGCCAGCATCTGCTGCTCTCCCCCCGACAGGAGCCCGGCTTGGCGGTCGAGCAGCTCCTCGAGTGCCGGAAAGTATCGAAGGGGCGTTGCCAGATCCACCCGCCCGCCGCGGTTGCCCAGTCGGAGATTCTCCTTGACCGTCAAGGAGAAGAAGAGCGAGCGATCCTCGGTGACGTGACTCACCCCGAGCCGGGCGATCTTGTAGGGCGCCATGCCCTTGATCGACGAACCCAGGATCGAGATGTCTCCACCGATCATGGGTTCGAGCCCGCTGGTGGTGATCAGCGTGGTGGTCTTTCCGGCGCCGTTCGGGCCCAAGAGGGCCACGACCTCGCCGGGGGCCACCGTCAGATTCAGGTCGCGCACGACCGGGATTCCGTTGTAGCCGGCGTCGAGGTGAGAAATCTTCAGGAGCGGTTCAGCCATCGGTCGTCCCTCCCACCGCAGGCGTTCCGCCAGGGGCTGCTGGCACCGCTGTGTCAACGCCGTGCTCGTCCCCGTGGTCGTCACTGTGGCGCTCACCCAGGTACGCCGTGATCACCTTGGAGTCAGCACGGATCTGTGCGGGCGTGCCTTCGGCGATCAGCTGTCCGAAATCGAGCACGTATAGGTAGTCGCAGATCGTGAGAACGAGCCCCATGTCGTGGTCGATGAGGAGGACGGACAGTCCCCCGTCGACCAGCGATCGAATGCGTCGACCGAGCGCCTGGCTCTCCACGGTGTCGAGGCCGGCAGCTGGCTCGTCCATACACAGCACCTTCGGCTGCGCGGCCAGCGCACGGGCCACACCGACCAACTTTCGCTGCCCATGGGACAGGTCGGTCGGGAGCGCATCGGCTGATCCGGCGAGGTCGAGCGAGTCGAGGATCTTGGTCAGCTCCGACACGTCATCGTTGCGAGGGCGGAACAGATCGCGCAGGAACCCTCGGACGTCCACCCGCTCGGAGGCCACCTGCAGGTTCTCCATCACGGTGAGATCGTCGAACAGCTCTGAACTCTGCCAGGTGCGCCCCAGGCCGGCCCGGGCCCGCATGGTCGACGAGAGACCACTGATGTCAGTCCCGTCGAAGTCGACGGCACCCTGGCTCGGCACGAACCCGGTGATGGCATCGATCGTTGTCGTCTTGCCTGCGCCGTTGGGGCCGATCAACCCGACCAGCGAGCCTGCTCCGACCTCCAAGTTGAAGTCGTCGACGGCCCGCTTCCCGCCGAAGGAGACGCTCAGTCCGCTGATCGAGAGCATGGCCATCAGACCGTCGCCTCGACAGGCTCCGGGATGGCCGAGTCGCTCACGTCGGACGTAGATGCTCGACGACGCTGCACCAGATGGACTCCATCGCGGATAGCACCGGCGACACCCTTCGGGTTTTGGATGGCCATGATGATCAGCCCGATCCCGGCCAGCAGCAACGTGTACTGCTCGGAGATGTGCAGCCAGTTGGTGAAGATGGTCGTCAGGATCCCACCGGCCACGATGATGCCGCCGACCATGGCCCCCGACACGGACGAGATCCCACCCAGATAGGCATAGGCCAGGAAGATCATCGACGGGATGGCTCCGAAGTAGCCAGCGGTCACTGAACCGAACCGGTAGCCGGACAGCGCACCGCCGATACCGGCGATGAAGGCGGCAACCCCGAAGGCCAGCACCTTGGTGCCCGACACCGACACGCCCGCAGCCGCCGCTGCTCGTTCATTGGATCGCACCGCAAGCATGTGCCGCCCGATCCGCGAGCGACGGATGTTCACCACGGCCAGCACCAGCACCATGACGACGACCACACAGAACACGCCGAACCACGGATTGGGCAACAGGCCCTTCCCTCCGCCGAACGGCTTCGTCCAGGCGTCGTTCGGCCCGAACCGGAACCCGAAGAGGCTCGGCGACCGGACCGAGGCTCCTTGCAGTCCGGACCACGCCGGGTTGGCGAAGACCAGGTTCTCGATCGTCACCGCGGCGGCAAAGGTGACCACAGCCAGGTTCACCCCGCGCACACGCAGGGCAGGCACTCCGGCCAAAAGACCCACGATGACGGCCACGACCGCTCCGAGCAGTGGGCCGATCGGGAATGGGATGTGATGGGCATCGGCCACCTTCGACAAGGTGAATCCGCTGATACCGGCCAGCGCCATCTGCATGAGCGAGATCTGCCCCACGTATCCGGTGAGCACGACCAGCGACAGGCAGATCACCATGCCCACCAACGAGTTCACGATCGCCAGCCGCCAGTTCGGAGTCACCAGGAACAGGAGCCCGATTGTGGCGATCCCCAGGATCATGGTGGTCGGGAACGACCCCTTGGACCGAGGGGCGAACGGGAGCTTGATCGTCTCGATCGATCCGCGGGTCGGAAGGCTCTTGCCGCGTAGGACCAGCACCACGATGATGATTACGAACGGCAGCGCATCGGCGAGTCCGGGGATCGCCGATCCGTTGGCCTTCGGGAACCACGACTTGTTGGAGACGAGCTGGATCCACGAGGTGAGCATGCCGATCCCCAGGCCGGCCGCCAGGGTGACCACGAACGAGCTGAATCGGGCCAGGAGCGCAGCAGCCAGGGCGGGAACGATCAGGAGCGTGATGGTGATCGGATCGATCGACTGATTGATGGGTGCGGCCAGGATCCCGAAACAACCGGCGAGCACAGTGGAGGCGACCCAGTTCACCCCAGCCAGGAAGTCGGGCGAGTACCCGAGCACCAACGCGCCTTTTTCGTTCTCGGATGCCGCCCGGGTGGCCAGGCCGAACCGGGTGAACCGGAACAACGCCCACAGCCCGATGGTCACGGCGATGACGATGAGCACCAGATACATCTGGTCCGACGGCAGCGACACCCCTCTTGGCATGCGGATCGGCTTGGTGGGAAGGATCGGCTCCACGGACTTGGCCGAGGAGGTGAAACGCAGGACGATCACGGCCTGCATGACGATGAAGAGGCCGACCGAGGCAACCACTTTGGCCAGGACCGGGGCCCGACGCAGGGGACGGAAGATGAGGAAGTGGAAGGCCAGACCCATCACGGCCAGGACCATCACCGAGATGAGCAGGGCCGCCCACACTGGCATGGCCGGCTGCTGTATGAAGGTCCCGAACGCGGCCGTGCCCTGGCTAGGGTGCGCCAAGGTGATGAAGACCGGTATGTGCGGGAGCGAGAAGCTCGCGGCTCCGGCGAGGTGGGCGATGCCCTCTATCGGTGCCAGCGGGTTGGGGATCGGCGGCAGGAACAGCTGTCCGTTCACCCGCAGGCCGTAGTAGACGTATCCGCCATACATGGCGATGGCCCCGGCGGCAAAGTTGACGACGCCGGATCCTTGGTAGTTGAGAGTGATCGACAGGGCGATCGCTGCGATCAACGCTCCCCCGCCCAGGCCCAAGACAATGGCCTGGGTCTGGTCGGAGTTGGCCAGGATGACACCGATGACGACCACGCCGAGGATCCCCGCCACGACGGCGGGGATCCTCTTGGGCGTGAACCAACTACGAAGCGATGACGCGTTCATTGTGCAGCGATGACGTCGACGGTCAGCCGAAGGCGTTGATCAGCTTGTTGTTGTACGCATCCGCGATCGGGATCCACTTGCCGTTCAAGAACTGCTCGATTCCCATCTGGCCGACGCACAGCGTGGGGAAGGCTGCTGTGATCTTCCCGCAGGCGACCGGCGTGCCCGGGATCCCGAACTGAGGTCCGGCGAAGTTCTTGGTGGCGTCCGTCAGCTGGGCGATCGTGGCACCGGTACCGAGCTTGTTGTAGAGCTGGGTGATCGTCATCATGTTGCCGAACGTGGGACCGGCGAACCCGGTGTACTCCATGTTCGGGTTGTACTGCTTGACGACCTGCTCGTACAGAGCCAGCTGCTCCGAAGCCGGAACGCTCGCCATCGGCGGGAGGAAGTAGCTCACGCCGTAGCCACCGAAGTACCAGCCGTTCGGGAACGTCCCACCGAGGTGCTTGATGAGCGGGGTGCCGAAGCACAGCCCGGTGGTGACCACCTTGGGATTGATGCCGAGGCTCTTGATGGCATCCGCCACGGCGATGCAGCCCTGCACGGGGGTGATCGGGACGAACACATCAGCAGTTCCACCGCCAGCAGCCTTGATCGCCGAGGCGACGTCCGCTCCTTGGGCGGTCGGGGAGATGAAGACCTCGGTGACCTTGATCCCTGCCGCCTCTAGGGGCGGGGCGAAGAGGAGCTTGGCCGACGCGGTGGCGCCAGCGTCATTGGTGGCAACGACGGCCACTGTCTTGACCGAGCCGAGGCCACCGTCGACGAGCCACTTCGCCATACCCGAGATGACTCCTGGGGCACCGGGCTGGTAGCTCTGGGCGGCGGCCTGGGTGAAGTCGGACACGGTCAGGCCGTTACCGATGATGATCGGCTTCTGGCCGGAGAGCACCTTGTAGAGGGAGTCGTTACCGATCACCAGTGTGCCGGTCAGCACGAGGTTGATGCTCGGGTCGTTGAGGAACTGGGTGCCGCACTTCTGACCGTCCTCTTCAGTGGCCACGTAGCACGGGACGAGCTGAATCGGATGACCTTGGACTCCGCCGAGCTGCGCATTGATGTACTTGACGGCCAGGTTGGCGCCGTCGGTGTTTTCGGGGTAGCTGGGCGAGCCGTACTGCTGGTTGACGTAGCCGACCTTGACCGGAGCCAGGGAGCTGTTGGCGGCGCCTGCCTTTCCGCCGGTGTAGGTCAGTGCGAGCGAGTTGTTGATCGAGCCCGAGGGGGATGATCCACCGCCGCTGGTCGTGGTGGTCGAGCTGCTCGATCCACCTGATGAGCACGCAGCGGCCAGGAGACCGGTAGCGGCAACAACGCCAGTGGTTCGCAGTGCGCGGAGCACCTTGGTTCTTCCGATCATTCCCATGCTTCCCCCAACGTTGTTCTCTGGCGTGGCTCGACTGAGGCCACGCATGCCCAAGGGAACGTATCACCGGGCCAACCCGGAGTCACCTATCTCCGCAATGGACGTGGCTCTGAACTCTCTGTCGTCATGTCGTCGGTGGTCGGTGTGGCATAGTCCACACGTTGCAGATGCGCTCAGCACGCAGCAGGCGGCACGAGGCCGACTACAGATTCCGAGGGGTCCATCAATGCGCGTCATCACTCGTCTCATGAAGCCAGCGTCGGTGGCGGTGGCACTGGCCGCAGTGGCACTGGCCGGCACTGGATGTTCAAGCAGCACGAAGAGCACGAGCGCGTCCACCGCAGCCGCCGCCAGCGGATCGGCCGAGCCGACCATGTCGCTCCCGACCACGGTCATCCCGCCTCAGGCTCCCGTTGCTGCGATCGTGGCCATGGTGCCCGCTTCCATCAAGTCGACCGGTTCCCTGACTGTGGCTGCGGCCTCTTATCCCCCAGATGAGTTCCTGGCACCCGGAACATCCACATTGGTGGGCATGGACCCTGACCTGGCCACGGCCATCGCCCAGACCATGGGGCTCAAGCCCAAGTTCGTCCATGCCGTCTTCGCCACCATCCTTCCCGG
>CAININ010000150.1 GCA_903849265.1 uncultured Acidimicrobiaceae bacterium | reverse complement strand
TGGGTGGCCATGTCCATCACCAACTGGTAGTTCCCTGGTCTAGGGATGTGGGGCACCATCGCATCGAAGGCATCTCCCGAGGCGGCCCACTCATCGAGGAGTTCGTCCAGTGGCTTGCCACTGTGGCGATCGACCTGGGCCTGGGACCAGGCCTCGGAGCCGATCCCCTCGAGACGGCCGTTGAGCAGGTCGTCGCACGTGCCGTACATGTGGCAGGCCAGCTCCTTGGCCGTCCAGTCGGGACAGGTCGGGACGATCTGAGCCGCCCGCTCCTCGCCGGCGGCACGCAAGACGCCGATGGTCCGGGTGCGGATGCCGCCGATAGCAGCGAGGACGTCGTCTGGGCTGTAGGGGGAATCCATAGCTGGAGCCTACGGCCTTGCCTCCTGGCGAGGAGTCCCCGGGCGAGGTCCAGGAGCAGGCTGGATTCCGAGCGGTCCAGGACGGGGAAGGAGCTCAGCCGGGCATGCCCCCAGTGCTGCACAGACTGCACTTCGGTGCCAGAAGGACCGCATGTGTAATGGACGTTGCACTGGCTACCCACACACCTCGACGTGCCGATCGGGGTTACCCAGATGAGCGAATGCGCTATCGGTCTTCCTCGCCAACACCACCAGGAGGTGTCATCAACCTGGGACCGCAACTGATCGCCTCATGCTGGCGAACGAGGCGAAGATCCAGATCATGAGGGCGAGTCCCGAATAGAAGAGGCCGAGAGTGACCACTCCGGCCCACTGATCGAACTGCCAGGCGGCACCGGCGGTTGCCGAGCCGATGGCCCCGCCGAGGAAGTACACGACCATGTAGCCGGTGTTGATCCTCGACCGCGCCGGCGGGTCGATGGCGAAGACGAGCTGCTGATTCTGGATGTGAACGGCCTGGATGGCGAGGTCGGCCAGCACCAGCCCGATGATCAGGGGGACGAGGTGGTGAGCCCCGAGCCCCATCAGCACCACGGAGGCGACCAGCAGCAGCAGGCAGCCACCGGTGACGTGCCGTTCCATGCCTCGGTCGGCCAGATGGCCGCTGTACGACGCGGCCATGGCGCCGCCCACTCCGAACAGCCCGAACAGCCCGATGACTCCTTCGGAGTAGTGGTAGGGCGCTCCCGCCAGGAGGAACGCCAGGCTGGTCCAGATCACGCTGAAGGTGGCGAAGACCAGACCCCCGTAGACGGCACGTAGTTGCAGCAGTCGTTCGGAGCGGAAGTAGTGGACGACGGACGCCAAGAGCTGGTGATATCGGATAGCCGGCCGGGGTTCCTCGCTCGGAAGTCGGAGGAAGAGGAACAGTCCGAGCAGGGCCATCATCACCGAGGCGACCAGATAGACCGTGCGCCATGTCGTGACCTGTGCCAGAAGCCCGGAGAAAACCCGGGCCAGCAAGATCCCGAGGAGCAGGCCGCTCATGATCGTGCCCGTCACCCGACCTCGGCGTTCGGAGTCGGCCAACGAGGCCGCGAACGGCACCAGGATCATGGCCGACGTGGAGCAGATGCCCACCAGCACCGTGGCGACGATCAGAATCGGCAGTTGAGGCGACGCCGCTGCTGCCAGCAGACACAGCGCGTCGGCAGCCATAACGAAGGGGACGAGACGGCGGCGGACCAGCCGGTCTCCGAGGGGGACGAGGAGGAGCAGGCCGAGGAGATAGCCGATCTGGGCTGCGGTCACCACGAGAGCAGTGCGCCCTTGGGGCACCCCGAGATCCTTGGAGATGAGCGGAAGGAGGGGCTGGGCGTAATACAGGTTGGCGACCGTGATGCCACAGGCGAGGGCGAAGAGCGCCACCCGGCTACGCGGCATCGTCATCACGGTCGATGACGGATCAACCGGGCTGCTCATCCTCCAACGGTAGCGGGCTGCCACGAACGCACCCCACTGGTCGGCGCCCGTTAGGGTTCGGTCCATGGAGAACTGGCGATCATGACGGACACCGCGAATGCACTGCCCCGCTCTGTCGAGCGCCTGCGCAGTTACAACCTGATCGCTGCAGGCGCCCATCTGGCCCAAGGGATCTTGATCCTCGTCCTGGCCAACGACTTCGCCTTGCCGGTCACCGCGAGCTACATGACCGGGCCGCCCGGAGGCACCGGAACTCGTGATGTCGTCCAGCTCTTCGATCTGCGCACCGCCTGGGTCGTCGCCGCCTTCTTCTTCTGCTCCGCCATCGCCCACTTCGCGGTAGCCGGTCCGGGATGGACGCGGTATACGACAGACCTCGCCCGGTCCCGCAATCCCTACCGGTGGGTCGAGTACTCGGTCAGCTCGTCGCTCATGATCGTGGTCATCGCCCAGCTGGTCGGCATCGAGGACATCGCTGCCCTGGTGGCCCTCGTCGGGGTGAACGCCTCCATGATCGCCTTCGGATGGCTCCAAGAGCGCTACGAATCCCCGGGTGGTGGCTGGTGGCCGTTCATCCTCGGGTGCGGTGCCGGCATCACCCCGTGGGTGGCCATCGGCATCTACCTCGCCGGCCCCGGGTCCAGTGCGCACGCCCCGGGCTTCGTCTACGCCATCTTCTTCTCGCTCTTCGTGTTCTTCAACGCCTTCGCCGTGAACCAGTTCCTGCAGTACAAGCGGGTGGGAAAGTGGAGCGACTACCTGTTCGGCGAGCGGACGTACATCACCCTCAGCCTGGTGGCCAAGTCCCTCCTGGCCTGGCAGATCTTCGCCTCCACGCTGGCTTCCCAGTCGGCCCACTGACGAGCGCCGTTTCGGTGGATCTCGCCGGCGATCAAGACGGCGTCCCGATCTCGGGGCGCTGCGACGAGCAGTTCGCCCCCGTGGCCGCCGAGTTCGCCCGCAACTTCGCTGAGCGCGGCGAGGTCGGGGCAGGACTGTGCGTCATTGTCGACGGCGAGCCAGTGATCGAGCTTTCGGGCGGTTGGGCAAACGAAGCCCGGACCCGGCCCTGGCAGCCCGACACCCTGGTCGACGTCTACTCGGTGGGCAAAGCAGTGGTGGCCGTGCTCGCCCTGCAGTTGGTCGACGACGGCACCATCGGCCTGGACGACCCGGTGGCATCGGTGTGGCCCGAGTTCGCCTCTTCCGGCAAGGGGTCGGCCACCGTCCGCCACGCCCTGTGCCACCAGGCCGGGGTTCCCGCTATCCGCCAGCTCCTGACCGACGACGACCTGTGGGACTTCGACGTCATGACGGCAGCCCTGGCCGCCACCGAGCCGTGGTGGGAACCGGGGACCCGCCACGGCTATCACACCAACACCTACGGGCACCTGATCGGCGGGCTTGTCTACCGGGCTACCGGCGAGCTCCCGGGGACCCGCCTGCGCCCCGTGGCCGACCTGGTCGGCGCCGACATCTACTTCGGTGTGCCCGACGACGAGCAGGAGCGGTGCGCCGACGTCATCTGGGCCCTCGGCGGTGGCCCGCCCATCATCGATTTCGGCGCCCTCTCCGGTGATGACCTCATGGTGCAGCTCAGCTACTTCAACCCGCCCGGGTACTCGTCGATAGGGGTGGTCAACACCCGGGAGTGGCGCACCACCCAGATCCCCTCGACCAACAGCCACGCCACGGCCTCCGGGGTCGCCCGGGTCTATCAGGGGCTCCTCGAGCCGGGGCTCCTCCTGTCACCTGAATTGTTGGCCGAGGCCACCGCACCGCAGTCGGTCGGCTTCTGCCCTGTGCTCGGCGAGGAGGTCACCTTCGGTCTGGGGTTCAAACCCACGACGGTGCGTCGACCCTTCGGTCCCAACCCGTCGAGCTTCGGCCACTTCGGCACCGGTGGTGCAGTCGGGTTTGCCGACCCGGATGCGTGCGTGGCGTTCGGCTACGCCATGAACCATGTGATCCCCCGGTGGCAGAGCAGCCGCAACCGATCGTTGATCGACGCCCTCTACCGCTGCCTCTAGGTCCCGTCGACTGCTGTGATGGATCGCAATCCGGACTGCGCTCGGTCGGGACTGCGCCCGGTCGTTTCAGCCTTCGGCCAGGTCAGCGTTCGGCGGCCACTTCGGCGGCCACCAACGGGCTGTTCTTGCGCAGGATGAGCATGCCGATGGTTGTTCCGACGATGAGCCCGAGCGACAACGACCCGGCCACCCGTGAGAACGCCGTCAGGTCGCGGAAACTCTCGATCAGGTGACCGCCAGCGAGCGTGGTGATGCCTCGCAGGGCCATCGATCCGACGGTCAGGACGAACACGCCGCCGAGGATGATCACCAGGCTCGGTGGTCGTGATGGCTTGCGGGCCAGAAGGATGCCCATCAACGTGAGGGCGGTGGCGGCCGCGAACGTCCCCGCGGCGTCGCCGAACCCCCAGGTCACCCCGAGCTGCACCCCCCAAGCCACGTAGACGCCGAGGAGGAGCCAGCCGAGGTCTTTGACCCGGGCGCAGAAGATGAGCCCGAGCCCGATGGTGAACGGGACCCAGGCGAGGACGGTGACCGCCCACGGCATGTTGTTGACCGTCGACGATGACAAGAGTGAGGCGGTGCCCGCCCCAGTCACGGCGGCGGCGATGATTACGCCTCCGGCCAGTTGCAGCAAGACGAAGCCCGACTGGACCAGTCGGATGGTGCCGACGGTGAACTGGCCGACCGCGATTTCGGCGGCGGCGGCGCACAGGAAGTCGCCGGGGATCATGACGAAGAGCGCGGGCACCATCACCAGCACCGGGCCCCCGTGGGCGTGAGCCTCGTGGAAGAAGCCGAACCCGACCAGGGCCACGCACGTCGACGCCAGCAGCGGCAAGATCGTACGCAGCACATCGAGGCGCTCGCCCACCAGGTAGACGACGCCCATCACACCGCCCAGCACGATCGAGCCGCCAACCTCGCGCCAGTTGGCCTGCATGCTCGGGGCGAACCCGGCGGCAAACAGGATGACCCCGATGAGCCGAGCCCACCAGGGGAAGGGCGTCGGAGCCGACTCGAGACGTTCGAGGGCTGACGATGCCTCGCCGGCCGTGAGTGCTCCCCCCGTGATGCGGGCGCACAGCTCCTTGAACGCGGAGACCTGATCGAGCCGCTCGAGTGCCGGCTGGGCGTGGATCACCCCGGCGCGCTGCGTCCCGTCCGCGTGGGTGACCACGAAGGTGATGCCCTCCATGAGGACGGCGGCCTCGATGTCCGCACCGTACGCGGCCGCGATCCGCCGCAGAGTGACCAGAAGGAAGAAGGTCCCCTCGGAGCTGTTCCGTAGGAGAAATGTCCCAGCCTGACGGACGAGCCGGTCGAGGTCCTCGTCCTGCACGCTGGGACTGGTGGGCGCGTTCATCGGGCGTACCCTACCGAGCACGGTCCCCATGTACGCGGTTCTGCGAAGATGGACCGTGCGTTACATGCGGCTCTACAGCGATGCCGACGGAGTCTCCCGGTTCGAGGACCTCGAGGTGGAGTTCGCCCCCCGGACCTTCGTCCCCCCCGCCCCTCCCTTCGACGTGTCCGAGCCGATCGGGGCCTCGGAGTACCTGATGATCCGGGTCCCGGCTGGCTGGAGCGACGCTGCACACCCCGCGCCCGCTCGACAGTTGATGCTTTTCATGGCCGGCTCGTTCGAGGTGACCGCAGGCGAAGAGACCCGCCGTATCGGTGCTGGCGACATCGTGCTCCTCGAGAACACCCGAGGCCCCGGCCATGGGACGGTCGCACTCGAGGACACCGTGATCGCCGTTGTCCGTCTGTGACTCTTGTTCGCCCAAGCCGCCGAAAGGGTCGCAGCGCGGGTCGCAGCGCGGGTCGCAGCGCGGGTCGCAGCGCAGGCCCCGACCTGGGAATCCCGGCCACTCGCGCCGTCTCCTGCAGCCACCTGACACAGCCATCTGGCACTGTGTGCCCGTGACGCGAGCCCAACCATGAGGATCATCCACACCAGCGACTGGCACATCGGGCGGCGCTTCGAGCGCGAGTCGCTCGAAGAAGACCAGCGGGCCTTCCTGAACTGGCTGTCCAGTCAGGTCGAGGAGCGCGGTGTCGACCTCGTCATCGTGGCCGGCGACGTGTACGACCGGTCGCTTCCGGCCGAGGATGCGGTCGCACTCCTCGACGAGGGGTTGAACGGGCTCCGGGCCGCAGGCGCCGTGGTGGCTCTCATCCCGGGCAACCACGACAGCGCTCGGCGGATTGGCTTCGGGGCAGTCCGCCAGGCGCTCGGCGGCGTCCATGTGTTCGCTGACGACCAGCACGTACCCATCCCGTGGATCTTCCGCTCCGGCGGCGAGCAGGTCGCTCTGATCGCCGTGCCGTTCCTCGATCCGTACGGTGTCCCGGCACCGCATCCTGACGCCGACGGTGCTGCCCGGACCCGCACGCATGAACATGTGCTGGCCGATGCCGTCGACGCAGGGCGCGCCTTGCTCGATCTTGCGAACCCGGTGCCGACGATCTGCGTTGCCCACGCCTACGTGTCCGGAGCCGAGGAGTCCGAATCGGAGCGCGCCCTGTCCATCGGGGGCACCGACCGCGTCGACCCCGCCCTCTTCGCCGGATTCGACTACGTGGCCCTCGGCCACCTCCACCGGCCCCAGCGGATCGGTGGGAGCGACGCCTTCGCCTACTCCGGATCGCCGCTCCCCTATTCATTCAGTGAGATCCACCCGAAGTCGGTGCGCCTCCTCGAGTTCGACGCCAACGGACTCACCGGCGTCGATACCCTGCCCATCCCAGTCGGTCGACCGGTGGTCACGCTCACCGGCACCCTCGAGGAGCTCCTGGGCGACAAGGCGCACGACCGCTACCTCGACCACTGGGTGGCAGCCCGGCTGACCGACCGGACCGTGCAGACCCAGCCGATGGAACGTCTGCGGGCCCGGTTCCCGCATGCCGTCAACCTTCGCTATGTGCCCACCGGCGACGCCGATGGCCCCGCAGTGACCACCGGCCCTGCAGGGGCGGCCCTCGAGGAGCGCCCCAAGCAGGACGTCATCCTGGAGTTCTTGGCCGAACTGCGCGGCCACGAGCCGACGGATTCGGAACGGACACTGATCGATGACGCACTCGGCTCCGCCATGGCAGCGGTGGACGCATGAGGCCGCTGGCACTGCGGCTCCAGGCGTTCGGCTCCTATGCCGGCGAGTTCGAGATCGACTTCGCCCGCCTGGGTCGCCACGGCGTATTTTCCATCACCGGACCGACGGGGTCGGGGAAGTCCACGATCTTCGATGCCATCGTCTACGCCCTCTACGACGACCTCCCTGGGTTCCGTTCCGACAGCCACATCCGCAGCCAGTACGCCGACGACGGCACCATGACGTCCGTCACGTTCACCTTCGAAGCCGACGGCAAGGAGTGGGTCGTGGAGCGATCCCCTTCCCAGATGCGGCCCCGCCTGCGCGGTGGCGGCCCGCCTGTGCCTTCTGACTCCAAAGTCGTGCTCAACGAGGTCGGTGCCGACGGAGGAGGAATCACCCGCAAGGCGGCGGTGGCCACCGAGCTCACCCGTCTCGTGGGGCTCACCAAGGCGCAGTTCGAACAGGTCGTCCTCATCCCACAAGGAAAGTTCGAAGAGGTCCTGAAGGCAGACACGAAGGACAGGGCCCTCCTGCTCGCCCGCCTCTTTCCGGTCGAGGTCTATCGGCATACGACCGAGTCGCTCCGGGAACTGGCCGCCTCACGCAAGGCCGAATACGAAGGGCTGAGCGCGGGCAGCGATGCACTGGTGGAACAGATCCGTGTCGACATCGTGGAGGCACTCGGCCGGGCACCGCTCGGATCGACTGCCCGGGCTCCGGACGACCCCTTGCTTGCTCCCGACGGCTTCGACCTGGCGCAGTTCGATCTCCATCGGGAGGAGTTGGAACGGCTGGCGACTGCAGTGGGTCTCTCTCGGGACGACGCCCGAACCGAGTTGGCCGCTGTCCGCTCCCGCCGGGTGGCCGCCGAGGCACAGGCCGCACGTTGGGAGCAGTGGCAGAGCGATCTGCGGGCCGCAGAGGACTTTCCGCGCCAGGAGGCGGTCGACCAGAGCGCGCGTGCAGCACTCGAGCGGGCCCGCACCGTAGCCCGGGTCGGGCCGGCCCTCACACAATGGCGGGCAGCCACTGACGCGCTGGTCAAGGGTGAAGCCGACGAGGTCCTGATCCGGACATCCATCGATGAGGACTGGGTGGATCTCTACGACCATGCCACCCTGGACCGAGCGAGCACCGCAGTCGTCTTGGCCACTGTGGCCGACGGCGACGCCACCGCGCTGGAAAGTGCAGATGTGGCCCACGCCGCACTCCTTCAGCGCGAACGCGATCTGGCCGAGGTCGATGTGCGGTTGACCGAAGGCGCCGCTGGCGCTACCGCGTCGGCGGCCGCCTTCGACGCCGCCGCCAGCACCCTCGAGGCATCAAGGACCGAACTGGCGGCGGTCGTTGCCCGCACCGGCGGTCGGGGTCAGGTGGAGATTCGCGTCAACGATCTCGAACGAGCGCTCGACATCGCCACCAAGCGCAGCGCAGCCGTCGGCCTGGTGTCCCGGCTCGAAGCCGATGTGACGGGCGCGGCCGAATCCGAGGGCACGGCTGGCGACCAGCTCGGTATCGTCCGCGACGCCTGGCGGGCAGGGCTGGCCGGACGACTGGCCGCACACCTTGCCGACGGCGAGCCGTGCCCCACCTGTGGATCCGAGGTGCACCCCGCCCCCGCACTGGCCACGGAAGATGCTCCGGACGATGATGCGCTCCAGCAGGCCGAGGCTGTGCTCCTCCGACGGACATCGGCGCTACAGGCGCTCCGGGTGGAGCTGGCCAAGGCCACGGCCGCCGCCGAGGCGCTGGCCGGTGCAGATGACGACGGCCTCGTCGAGCGACTTGCCGCTGCCCACACAGAACTCCAGGTCATCGTGGCATCCGAAGCCGATGCGATCCGTCGGGAGGCTGCGGTTGAAGCGCAGGCTCGGGACCTTGCATCGATGCAGGCCGATGTGGCTGGTGAGGCCGCCGCGCTCCAAGCCGACCGGGCCACGCAGGCCGCCCGGCGCCAGCAGTGGGAGTCGGAACGGTCGGACTTCGTGGCCACACATGGCGCGTTCACGTCGACAGCTGATGCCGCCCGGTCGCGCCGTCGACTGGCCGAAGCCGTGGCGCGGCTGGCGGCATCCCTGCAGACCTCGGAGTCTGCGTCGGCGGCACTCGCCCAGAGTCTCGGGATGCTCGTGCCCGCCCTTACGGAGTTCGGCGCTGATGATCCGGCCGAACTCGAGCGGTGGGCCCGTCCGGCCGATGAGATCGAGGCCGAGACAGCCGTGCTCGAGCAGCGGGCTCTTGAGCGCAGCGCGGTGGAAACCCGGATGCAGCAGTATGTCGACGGCGACGGCCCTGCGGTCCGACCCGATGGCGGACCGCTCCTCGAGGCCGAGGGGGTCGCCGCTGAACAGTTCGACGATCTGGTCGGCCGGCTGGCAGTGATCACGTCCCGGATCGAGTCGATCGACGCCGCCCGGGGTGACCTGACGTCGCGCACCGGGGCCATCGAGACTGCTCGGCGGAGCAAGGAAGAGGCCGACACGCTGGCCATCGCGTGTGCCGGGCTCGGCGGAGGGCAGGCCGGCAACCGTGTCTCCCTCGAGAACTGGGTGCTCGCCTACTACCTCCGCCAGGTGCTGGCCCAGGCGAATCTGCGCCTCGACACGATGACCGGAGGGCGGTACGCGCTCGAACTCAACCGGGAGTACACGGACGGGCGCAAACCTTGGGGCCTCGACCTTTCCGTCCTCGACGCCGAGACCGGGCAGACGCGGCCGGCGACGACTCTTTCGGGCGGCGAAACCTTCATGGCGGCGCTGTCGCTCGCTCTCGGACTAGCCGACGTTGTATCGGCGGGGTCGAACTACACGATCGGAGCGCTCTTCGTCGACGAAGGGTTCGGTTCGCTCGACGCCGAATCGCTCGACACCGTGATCGACGTCCTCCGGTCGTTGCAGGACGGGGGCCGGATGGTCGGCGTGATCAGCCACGTGCAGGACCTGAAAGACGCGCTTCCCAACGGCATCACCATCGAGTCGACCAACCGGGGATCGAATGCATCGATCCACTATCCCGAGGGATGACGCTGCGCACCAAGACCTGATCGTACGATCGGCTCCCTCCCCCGACGGCAATTCTGCTGCATGGTTCGGTAGGGTGAATACGTCATGACGATCACCGAAGAGCGGCCCTCGACCGAGCATGCACCAAAGCGGCGGCTGCCCATCCAGATCGCCAACGAGGCAAAGATGGTCTCGGCCACCATCGAACTGCTCGAAGTCCACCCCGCGGACCAGATCACCAGCCGGATGATCGCCGAGTCCTCTGGCACGGCGACCAACTACATCTCGCGGTACTACGGGGGCCGCGACGGACTGATGCTGGCAGTGGCGGGCGAGCTCAGCCACCGGATCAGTGACCTGGTCCGATCCGAGGAGTCGATCCTCGACATCGACAAGCCCGGTAACTACATCACCCGGATCATGGCCATCCCCGAGGTGGCCATGTGGTTCAAGATCCACCGCTATCTGAGCAGCCGCGAACTTCCCGACGTCCGTCCCAACGGCAAGCCGGAACTGGTCCGATCCGTAGAGGACGCCATCCGCCTGATCTTCGGACTGGACGGCGAGTACGTCGCCATCTGCGCCAACGTGTTCCTCACTTACATCATGGGCAATGCTGCCTTCGGCGCATTCCTCGGGACCTCTGATGGTGACGCTGAGGCGGCACTCAGCGCCATGGCGACCGTGGTGGGGCTCCTGGTCGAGCACACCCGGCGTACCGACCAGTCCTGACCATTTCAGCGGGACATGTGTTGGTGCTGGCGGTGCTGGCGGTGCTGGCGGTGTCAGAAACTTCCTTGATCGGCACATCTGCTCAGGTTCTGATCCTGATTGCCCGATGACTACGAAGACGATGTACAGACGCGCCATCGTCTTCGGGCGGGCGCGTCCTTCATGAGGCCGTTCCCACCACGGCAACAACAACCAGCGGAGGACCGACAATGGGCGCAGCCAACATGACGAAGACGATGGATGCTCCCCGATGGTGCACCACAGAGTTGGGCAAGAGAGCCTGGGCCGTAGGCGCCGATGTCGCCGCCCCCCATGCTGCCAGCGTCGATCGCGACGGCCGGTTTCCGGCCGAGGCGACCCAAGCCATGCGCGACACCGGACTACTGGGTGCCATGGTCCCTGTCGCGTTCGGGGGCGAAGGAGCGTCGCTGTTGGAGGTGTCCGAATCAATCCGCGCCCTCGCTTCTCACTGTGCTTCGAGCGCTCTGGTCCTGGCCATGCATCAGATTGAAGTGGCCTATCTGATCCATCACGGCGAGACGACGATGCTGGCGGACCTGCTCCGTCAAGTGGCCACCGGGTCCGTCCTGATGGCCAACGCCAACAGCGAGGTCGGCCTCGGGGGTGACGTCAGCCGGAGCATCTGCGCACTCGTCCACGAAGGCGGGAGGGTGCACCTCGAGAAGGACGTCCTCGCCTTGTCGTATGCCGAGTACGCCGACGCCATCACAGTGAACTGCCGCAAGGACCCAGAAGCCGCCGGTGGCGAGCAGGTGATGTTGATCTGCGGACCGGGCAGCTTCACGGTCACGGCCACTGGAGAGTGGGACACCATGGGTCTCCGGGGAACATGCAGTTCCGGCTATCAGCTGGAAGTCGACGAGGACAAAGACATGGTGCTCACCGATACCTGGTCGACAGTCGTCAACCAAACGGGTTTGGCAGTCACCACCGTGTCTCTCAACTCGGTCTGGCTGGGCATCGCCGAGGCCGCGGCCGCGACCGCCCACGCCTCGGTGCGTGCTGAGGCCAGGCGATCCATCGGCTCCACTCCAGCATCGGCACTGCGCCTCGCCGAGCTGGTCGTGGTCCTGGGGCAGGCCCGGGCGGTGCTGGCGTCGACCACCGCCCACATCATGGCAGTCGGGGGCGGAACCTCCATGGAGGACGACCTACCTCTGGTGCTGGAGATGCGCGACCTCAAGCTGTCGATGACCACCCTTTGCGCCGACGTGGTCATGCGATCCCTGTCCGTTTGCGGACTCAGCGGTTACAAGCGCGGATCCAAGTTCTCCGTCGAACGAAACGTCCGAGACGTGCTCGGTGGCGCGCTCATGGCCAACAACAACCGCTTCTACGTCGACAACGCCCAACTGCTGTTGATGGTCAAGAGCGTCTAACGCTCAGCGCCACCCGATGGTGAGCGCAGACTCGATCCGTTCGGGAACCTTGCCGAGTTCGACGAGACCGTCCACCGACCCCCGGACCGAAAGCACGTAGCCCTGGCTGCCGTCACGCCAGTGCAGGGTGTCTCCGATCGTGCGGTTGACCCGGGACTCCTCCACGCCGTCCAGCTCGTTCAGCGACTCCAGATTGTCGAGAGCGGTCAAAACCCTGGCTTGGGCCGGCGGCTGCACAAAGAAGGCGTAGTCGAACGTTCTGTTCCGTCCGTCTCGTCCCCCCGGTCCAACCGGTTCCAGCTTGACCGGCCTTCCCATCGCGATGGCCGCCGCAATTTCCGTCAACGACTGTCCGTGACGCGAGGCGAAGAGGGCGTCGATCCCGCCACCCCCGATACGCCCGTTCACTTCGATGATCCGAGGCCCGTCCGGGGTGATCTTGATTTCGATGTGGAGTGCGCCAGACGTCACGTGCAGTGCCTGCGCGGCGCGTACGGCGAGTTCG
>CAININ010000149.1 GCA_903849265.1 uncultured Acidimicrobiaceae bacterium | reverse complement strand
TGGCCCGCCGATGGTGGTACAGCGCCGCACGAGGCGACGGTGGCCCTACGTTGCCGCGTTGTGCGTGCTGGTGGTCGCCTTGGTGGCCGCAGCTGCGGCATGGGCGGTCCAGGCCCAGGTCTTCACTCCCTCGAGCCCGGTACCCGTCCTGGTGGGCCGCACCCTGCCGGCGGCCACCGCAGCAGCCTCGGTCCAGCACCTCGACGTGCGAGTAGGCAGCCGGACCACCTCGATCTCGGTGGCTGCCGGCCTGGTGGTCAGCCAGCAGCCTCCTGCCCGCTCGGGCGGCAAGCCGACCACCCTCAAGCAGGGGTCGGCCATCACCGTCGCCCTGTCGACCGGGCCGCCCTTGGTGGCGATCCCGAACCTGGCCACGTTCGCCAACTGCCACGACGCCGTCCAGGCGCTCGCCGGTGTGCACCTGGTCGGCGTGTGCCCGCCGACGGCGGCGCAGTACGACGCCACGGTGCCAGCCGGCGCCATCGTCGGCACGACACCGGCTGCCCACGCCCCCTACGGGTCGACCGTGACGATCATCACGTCCAAAGGACACGCCCCAGTCGCAGTGCCCGCTGTCACCGGTGGCTCCAGCACCTACGCGACCGCCGCCGCCGCTCTGACCGCCGCCGGGTTCGTCCCGGCGCAGTCCAACGTCTACTCCTCGACCGTGCCGACCGGCCAAGTCGTCGGCTCGGCGCCGGACCCCTCGGCTGGCCCCCAGCCGTTCGGCTCCACGGTCACCGTCCAGGTGTCCCTCGGCCCGAAGCCGGTCACCGTGCCATCGCTCGTCGGCCAGGCGCCGTCGAGCGCGTCGGCGACGCTGAAGGCGCTCGGACTCGTCCCTGGTGGACCGTATGGACCCCCCGGAGGGACGACCGTGGTTTCGACGTCGCCGTCAGCCGGATCCTCGGTCCCGGTCGGATCGACCGTCAACGTGTACACCCGATGAGCACCACCCCCAAGACCTGCGAGCTGTGCGAGGCCGCCCGCATCACCGAGTGGCACCACGAGGACGACACCTGCTGGGTGGCCGACTGCGAGGTGTGCGGCGTGCCCATGGTGGTCTGGAAGCAGCACGGCAACGAGCCTCCCGAGATCGAAGTCGAGCACATGCTGGCGCAGCTCGGCCTGGTCGCCGACCGGGTGCTCGGTGCCGACGGGTGGTCCTATGACCGGGTGATGCGCCAGATCCCGGACCACTTTCATGCCCATGCCCGCGACCCCAACTGGTGGTTGCGGCGCTTCGGGCGCTCTTGATCCCGACATGGCGATGCATGGTTGACGGCACGCAGATGACGCGGCTCCGGTGATCAAGTACCTGGGGTCCAAGCGGCGCCTCGTGCCGGCCCTGGCGGTCCTGGCCGAGGCCTCGGGTGCTCGGACAGGGCTCGATCTGTTCTGCGGCACCACCCGGGTGTCCCAGGCCTTCAAGGCGCTCGGGATCGAGATGACGGCCGTGGACAGTGCCCGCTGCGCCCACGTGCTGGCTCGGTGCTACGTGGCTACCGATCCAGACACGTCCCCGGGGTTCCTGGCCGAAGTGGCCGAGGCGGTGGACCGGCTGAACACCGTCCCCGGCGTGCCCGGCTACGTGACCGAGACCTTCTGCACCGACGCCCGGTTCTTCCGCCCCGCCAACGGCGCGCGCATCGATGCCGTGCGCGACGTGATCGAGGACGAGTACGCCGGCACCCCGTTATGGCCGGTGCTCCTGACCAGCCTGCTCGAGGCGGCCGACCGGGTCGACTCGACCACCGGCCTGCAGATGGCCTACCTGAAGCAGTGGGCGCCTCGGGCGGACAACGCCCTGACGTTGCGGGTCCCCGACCTGCTCGCAGGCCCAGGACACGCGGTCCGAGGCGATGCCTGCGCCTTGGCCGGGACCCCTGCGCTGCCCGATGTCGACCTGGCGTATCTCGATCCGCCCTACAACCAGCACCGCTACGACTCGAACTATCACGTGTGGGAGACCCTGGTGGAGTGGGATGCCCCTGAGCACTACGGGGTGGCCTGCAAGCGGACCGAGCTGCGCGACCCGGCCACGAGGAGCGCGTTCAACGGACGGCGCACCATGGCGCCTGCTCTGGCTGCTGTGGTGTCCGAGGTAGCGGCTGAGGTGGTGGTCCTCTCCTACAACAACGAGTCGTGGCTGACCTACGACGAGATGCACGAGCTGTGCGCCGCCCGGGGGCACGTCGAGGTGCTGGCCTTCGACTCGGCCCGCTACGTGGGGGCCCGGATCGGCATCCACGACCCCAAGGGACGCAAGGTGGGAACTGTCTCCCACCTCCGCAACACCGAGTACGTGGTGGCGTGCGGACCGGCGACCCGGGTGCGAGCCATGGCCGCGGCCGTCGAATCAGCCGGGCTCGGACTCACCGTCGACCGGCCAGTTCCGGTTCCTGCCGCCTGAGGAAGGCGCCGGCGACGAGCGATGCAGGCCAGCAGGCCCGCGTCATAGGGTGGGTTTGACCAGGACGGCAGCCCGATGGGAACGTGGAGCCTGCACGCCACTCCGTCGTCGACCCGTTCGGGTCGTACTCGGATGGGCGCCTGCGAGGCCGAGTCGTGTCCCCCGGGGGCACACACAACCGCCGGACCGTCACGCGACGGGCGGCCGACATGAGAGAAGTTGAGGACATGGGAGCACTGGACGGACGGATCGCCATCATCACCGGGGCGGGGCGCGGCCTCGGCCGTGAGTACGCCCTGCTGTTCGCCTCCGAAGGAGCCAAGGTCGTCGTGAACGACCTGGGCGACGCCGCCCAAGAGGTCGTCGATGAGATCGTCGCTGCTGGCGGCGAGGCCGTGGCCAACAACGACGACGTGACCGACTGGGAGGGTGGCAAGCGCCTCATCGACACCGCCATCAACACCTTCGGCGACCTGCACGTCCTGGTCAACAACGCCGGGATCCTCCGCGACCGGGTGCTGATCAACATGTCCGAGGAGGAGTGGGACTCCGTCATCCACGTCCACCTGAAGGGCCACTTCGTGCCCACCCGCCATGCCGCTGCCTACTGGCGTGAGCAGACCAAGGCCGGCGTCGAGGTCAAGGGTTCGGTCATCAACACCTCGTCGACCTCGGGCCTGCTGGGCAACCCGGGCCAGACCAACTACGGCGCGGCCAAGGCCGGCATCGCCGCCTTCACCACGATTGCCGCCACCGAGCTGGACCGGTATGGGGTGCGCGTCAACGCCATCACTCCGAACGCTCGGACCCGAATGACGCTCGAGACCCCCGGGCTGGGCGACCTGGTCCAGGCTCCCGAGGACGCCGCCACCTTCGACGCCTGGGACCCGGCGAACGTCGCCCCCCTGGTGGCCTACCTCGCCACCGAGTCCTGCCCGGCGACCGGCAAGGTCTACTTCGTCCTCGGTGGCCAGGTCCGGTTGTTTCAGCCTTGGACCCTCACCGACACGCTGGAGAAGGACGACCGGTGGACCGTGGCCGAGCTCCAGGCTGAGATGCACAAGCTCGGGGGCTGAGTGGGTTCCCGGGCCGACGAGCCCGGTCCTGCCTCGGGTGACGAGGCGTTCGACGCCGACGAACTCCGGGAGGCTGAGCACCTTCTGAGCGGCACCGGCTCCGGTGGTGACGGCGGCATCGCCGTGCCGTGGGCCACGCTCTTCCGGCACCGGATGCACCACAAGGTGGCCGGTTCGGACCGCTATCAGTGGTGGGTGCTGTGGACGGTGCTGGCTGGTCTCCTGTCGGTCAACATCACGTTCACCGTCTTCGTGGTGGCGCTGCCCCAGGTGGCCCGTGAGCTGCACACCTCGGTGTCCACCTTGACCTGGACCTCGACCGGGCCGCTGCTCGCATTCGGGATCGCCGCGCCCATCCTCGGCAAACTCGGGGACATCCGCGGCTACAAGCGCCTCTACCTGTGGGGATTGTCGGGGGCGGCCCTCAGCGTGGTGCTGACTGCATCGGCGCCCACGGCGGGGATCCTGATCGCCGCCCGGCTCTTCGACGGGGTCCAGGGAGCCGCTACCGGTGCCGCCTCGATGGCGCTCGTCCTCCAGGCCTTCAGCCACGAGGACCGCGTGAAGGCGATGGGGTGGTGGGCGCTGGTCGGCGCCGGGGGCCCGGTGCTAGGTGTAACCATCGGCGCCCCGATTATTCAGTTCTACGGCTGGCGGGCCCTGTTCTGGGGCGAACTCCCCTTGATGGCGATCGCCGCCGTGCTCGCCATCATTGTCCTGCCGGCGCACGACCACGCCGCCACCACAGCCGCTGCCGCGCAGAAGCGGACCGGTCGGGCGGTCAACCCCGTGCCCAAACCTGTGCCCCGACCGGACGTCGAGGTCGCCGCAGGCGAGGATGGTGCCGACCCCGTGGTGCCCGCCAGCCCGTGGCGCCAGCTCGACTGGATCGGCTCGATCTCGCTCTCCGCATCGGTGACCCTCGGGCTCCTCGCCCTCAATGTGGCCCCATCGTGGGGCTTCACCGCACCGAAGACACTCGGCCTGTTCGCCCTCAGCCTGATGCTCGGGGCCGCCTTCATCTTCCACGAACGGCGAACCCCCAGTCCGCTCATTCCTCTCCACTACTTCAAGAAGCGGAACTTCGTGCTCCCCTTGGGGGCCCGGGCCTTCGTCAACTTCGCCTACATGGGCGGATTCTTCCTGTTCCCCATCTTGATGGAAGGGGTCTACGGCTACAGCGAAACCAGTGCCGGCCTGCTGTCCACTGCCCGCCCGCTCATGTTCTCTCTGTCCGCCCCCATCGCCGGATACGCCGCGATCAAGGTGGGGGAGCGGTGGTCGATTGTGGCCGGGGCGGCGGCCCTGACCGTGTCGATGCTGGTGTTCACCCAGGTCGGGGGCAACCCATCGGTGATGCTCATCATCGTGGCCCTCGCACTGTCCGGGCTCGGAAACGGGGTCTCTACCCCGTCGACAGCGGCCTCGGCGGCCAACGAGGTGGCCCCAGAAGAGCTCGGGGTGATGAGCGCTGCCCAGCTGCTGATCACCCAGATCGGGATCGTGGCCGGCATCCAGGTCATGGTCACCGTCCAGGCCTCGTCACATGGTGGGGCCGGCTCGCTGGCCTCGTTCCACCGGGCCTATCTGGTGGGGGCCTTGGTGGCCTTGGCCGCCTGCGTGTGCGGATACTTCGTCAAGGACACGCCCCGGGGAAAGCGTGCCGCCCCGGCGGAAGTCGCCCTGCACTAAGCGTTCTGCTGGACACGCGGTGGGGGCACGGACTCGACAGTTGGCCACGGCCCTGTCTCTAGTTCTGGACTACTATTGCTTCAGAAGTAGAGAAAGGACAGATCGTGACGCTGTTCGATGTGCGCCTGGCAGCGGAAGCCCACGAAGTCGGCGAGTGGCCTGACTTCCAGGAGCGCAGCACTCGTGCCGATCTCACCCCCGCC
>CAININ010000148.1 GCA_903849265.1 uncultured Acidimicrobiaceae bacterium | reverse complement strand
TCCTGGAACTCCGGATCAGTCGAAAAATCCCATGCCATGTCGTGCAGCCTCCGGTCGGCGGCGTTCCCCGTCAGGCCGACCTGCTGGGTCGTCACAGTCCGATGGGTGGTGCCGGTTGATGTTTGTGCACGCTAGCCCCGACACCTGCGGAACTGTCCTGTCCGTGCCATGATCAGCGTCACCGACGACGCCGGAATCGCCAGGCGGACGGAAGCCCTCTCGAACCGGTAGCAAGGGGACTCCGCCGCTCGCAGGCGGCACGGTGACGTAACGCTGTGGGCGACCGCCGCAGCGCTGGCCCGAAGGGACCTTGTGACCATGACGGAACCATCTGACACCGCGACCGACGACGCCGATGTGCTCGCCGACCTTCGGGACTGGCTGGGAGAGCACTGGGACCCTGATCTGACGGTGGCGGCGTGGTGGGAGCTCTTGGGGACCGCCGGGTGGGCCGCGCCCACCCTTGCCGTGGACGCGTATGGTCGTGGGGTCGCCCGCAGTGTGGGCATCCAGATCGCCCGTGAGATCGGTGCGTTCGGTGCGTTGGGTGCTCCCGACGGACTGGGGATCATGCTGGCGGCACCGACCATCGCCGACCACGGGACCCCCGAGCAAGTCGGGACGCTGGTGCGCGACATCGTCACCGGCCAGCGGGCCTGGTGTCAGTTGTTCAGCGAGCCCGGGGCCGGCTCTGACCTCGCCGGTCTGAGCACGCGGGCCGAAGAGGACGGCGACGAGTGGATCGTCAACGGACAGAAGGTCTGGACCTCGCTGGCCAAGGATGCCGATCTTGGGATGCTGATCGTCCGCTCGGCGCCGGACCTGCCCAAGCACAAGGGGATCACCTACTTCGCCCTCGATATGCACCAGCCCGGTGTCGAGGTCAGGCCACTGCGCGAAATGACCGGACACGCCTTGTTCAACGAGACCTTCCTGACCGATGCCCGGGTGGCCTCCTCGGCCATGATCGGAGCGAAGAACAACGGGTGGGCGGTGACCAACAGCACTCTGGCCCACGAGCGGGCCGGGCTCGGCTCCGGGGGAGTGTCCGGCGGGGTGCGGCTGGCCCCGGGAACCGTGGCCGGGAACCTAGAACGGCGGGTGGGCGATTTCGTCCGGGCCCCAGGGGCCACCCCAAAGCCCGCTGCGAAGTCCGATACGCCGAAGACCGATGGAGCGGAGTCAATTGCTCCGACAAGACGACCGGGGATGCACGACCTCCTGATCGACCTGGCCCGGCACACCGGAGCCGCCACCGATCCGGTCATCCGCCAGGACCTGGTGCGTCTGTATGTGCTGAACGAGTTGGGCCGGATGAACGGCGAGCGCTTCAAGGCCGTCCGTTCCTCGGGAGGCGACATCCCGGGCATGGCCAACATCTCCAAGCTCTCGATGAGCGCCATCATGCGCCTGGCCCGCGACGTCGGACTCTCCGTGGTCGGTGCTCAAGGGATGCTCCACGCCTATGACCCTGCCGACCAGGCCGTGCTCAACGAAGCCACCGGCAACCCGATGCTGGCGGCGGTGACC
>CAININ010000147.1 GCA_903849265.1 uncultured Acidimicrobiaceae bacterium | reverse complement strand
GGCGGCGGCAGGGACCCCTCGACTCCGTTGCCCAGTTCGGAGAAGTCCCGGTCGTAGCCGAGGCGGCAGAGGGCGCTGCCCACGGTCGGGTCGACGGCACCGTCGGTCATGATGGCCGCCCGCAGGGCGACCTCGATGGCGTCGTACAGGTCTCGGGAGATCGGCATCGGCGAACCGTCGCCTTCACGGTGCAGGCGGCTGATCTCGGAATCGCTTCGGAATCTGCTGGCCGCGACCTCGATCCGATCGAGCTCGTCGTCGAGGATCCGAGATGAACGCACCATCACGGTGGGGTCAGTCACCACGACCTCGATCCGAGTTGACCACCGCGTCGTGCGGTGGGCACCGAGGCGGACGCCGCTGTCTGCGACCGATGTGGACCGGCTCAACTCGATCCGCTGCTGACAACCGGGGCCTGGCGGTAGGCGGGAGCCGGGGTGTAGGCCGGTGCGGCCGGTGCGCTGTAGGCCGGTGCGCTGTAGGCCGGTGCCTGGCTGTTGTCACCAGACGGTGCGACGGTGGCTGGTGCAGCAGGTGTGGCTGCTCCAGCGGTCCCGTTCGTTCCGGCCGTCCCAGTCGATGAGGCCGCATGTCCCGGAAGCGCCTGACTGAGGTAGAGACCAGCGCAGGCGACCGCGGCCACCGACCCGAAGGCCAAGCCCTTCGTGATGGTCCGTGCCCGCTCGATCCCGGCGTCACGCTGGAGGCGGGCAGCACGGGTCGGGTCGATCCGGGGCTGCTGGTTTCCTGCTCGCCTGTTCGCGCTCATGTTCCCCAGGGTACGGAGGGAACATGACAACGAGATGAAACGAACCTAATAATCACCTGAGAAGCCCGATCGGGCCCGATCTGGCCTGGTCAGCCGCTGAATCCGACACCGAGCGCCACATCGTGACGGGAGTCCGGTGACTCTTCGGCTCCCACGCTGTCGACACCTCGTGCTGCCGCCCGCCATGTCACTTCGAAGCGGGCACCGCCCAACGGCGATGTTCCGATCGCCCAGGTCCCCGAACTGGCTTGCACTACGGCATCGGCAATGGCGAGGCCGAGCCCCGTTCCGCCTGGGACCTGGTCCACCCGGTGGAACCGGTCGAATACGAGATCCCGGTGTGCTTCAGGGATCCCGGGTCCCGAGTCGTCGACGGTCAGGACGATCCGCCCTCCGTTGGCTACGACCCGTACCTCGACCGAGCCTCCGTTGCCGGCGTACTTGCAGGCGTTGTCGATGAGCACGGCGACGAGCCGGTCGACTCCTTCGGCCTCGGCTCGGATCCTGGCCGTCCCCGGGGGGGACACCTGCGCGTTCAGCGCGAACGACCCTGTGTCGGCCACCGATGCAAACCGGGCTGCATTGGTGGTCACCACCTCGGACAGGTCGATCACCTCGTGACTTCCGGCATCAGGAGTGGAGCCGTCGGCACGAGCCAGCCACAGCAGGTCCTCGACGATGGCCCGCAGCCTTCCGCTCTCGGACCCGATCCGCTCCAGTGCAGCCGTGTACTCGGCGGAGTCCCGCGGGCGAGCGAGCGCCAGATCCACCTCGGCCTCGATCACGCTGAGCGGGGTGCGCAGCTCGTG
>CAININ010000146.1 GCA_903849265.1 uncultured Acidimicrobiaceae bacterium | reverse complement strand
CCAGCTTCAGCACCGATTCGGCTCCCCACCGGGGCACCGGGGTGCCGCCGGCGATCACCAGGGCGGTGCCGACGACGGGGACGATGACGGCGGTGCCTGGATAGGCGGTGGCCGACGAGTAGGTGACCGCCGCGTAGCCGATGGCCGCCAGCCCTACCCAGGTCATCAGAGCTGCGGTGTTGCGGCCCAGGCGCAGCAGGGCCGGGGTGGCCACGGCCACCAACGCGCCGAGGGCCAGCTCCCAGGCCCGGGTGAAGGGGGAGAAGAACGCGGCGGTCGGCGACGCCGAGGTCTGGACCGCGGACAGCATGAGCGACGCCAAGATGATCGGCACCAGGGTGAACACAAGCCGGGCCCGCAGCGACACGGCAGACCGGATGGACGCCGCAACCAAAAAGATCGCCGGATAGACCAGGTAGAACTGCTCCTCGACGGCCAGGGACCAGAAGTTCTGGAGCGGCGATGGCGGCAACGTGGCGTTCAGGTAGTCGGTGCCGATGCCGGCGAAGTGGAAGTTGGCCAGGAACACCGCCGTCCACCGAGCCGCCACTGCGGTGGGATTGCCGTAGACCGCACCGAGTGCGACATAGGTGGCGACGACTGTGGCCACGATGACCAGGGTGCCGGCCGGCAGGATGCGTCGCACCCGTCGGCCGTAGAAGGAGGCAAGCGAGGTGCGCGTCGTCGACGACCGCTCCCGCAAGAGCAGCCCGGTGATCACGAAGCCCGAGATGACGAAGAAGACGTCGACGCCGACGTAGCCGCCGTGGAGTCCGGGCAGACTTGCGTGGAAGAGCACGACGAGCACCACGGCCACCGCACGCAGGCCCTCGACGTCGGGGCGGAACCTGCGGTCACCCGGTGCGGTGCCTGCCTCGTCAGCCGTGCCTGCAGACCCGGCGACTCCAGCGGGATCGATCGTTGGATCGCCGGCGGGGTCGACAGAGGAATCGCCGGTGCGCTCCTGCTCCTCTTCGCCGGTCACCGTGGTCATGGCGTTGTGCCTCTCCTGCCCCGGGGGGTGACGGGGATGCAGGCGGGCCCTGGATCCGGCGACCCAGCAATCCTAGGGTGCCCGGACCCAGTTCGGATAGCGCTGAAGCTCAGATCGCAGGGGTTTGTGGGGTGAAGGTGACGCCCTCGAAGGTTCCCGACTCCCGCCAGGCCTTGGTCGTCCGGAAGAACTCGATCGAGCCCTTCCCGTACGACGCCCCCCACGGCGGTCCATCGAGCGGCTGACCCTCGTTGTTGTAGTAGCCAGGCGTGCAGTCGGTCCCGCCTATCCCACCGGTTCCGTTGGTGGCGTTGGCCACGATCTCCTCCGCCCAGGCATCCTCCGCAGCCTCGGTGGCCTCGATGGTGGCGAGGCCACCCGACTGCATGTGCGACACGATGGCAGCAATGTGCCGCGCCCCCTCGTCGAGCAGCTGGGTGTAGTTGGCCGTCCAGGCCGCTTGAGACTGACCGAGGACGAAGAGGTTCGGGTAGCCGTGGGTGAGGGTGCCGTGCAGCGTCCGCATCCCTCCGTCGTCCCACTTCTCGGTCAGCGTCCTGCCGTCACGGCCCCGCACGGCGAAGCCCGCCCGGCGCTCGTAGCCGGTGCCGACCTCGAACCCGGTGGCGTAGACGATGCAGTCGACCTCATAGAGGACCCCGCCAGCCACCACGCCATCGCGGGTGATCCGCTCGACGCCTCGGCCATCGGTGTCGACCAAGGTGACGTTGTCTCGATTGAAGGTCGTGAGGTACTCGTCGTGGAAGCACGGACGCTTGCAGAACATGGCGTAGTAGGGCTTCAGCGCCTCGGCTACCCCGGGGTCGGCGACCAGGACATCGACCCGAGCGCGGATCTCCTCCATCTTCTCCATGTTGGCGAGCTCCAGCACCTCTTCGAACGGCCGGTCGAGGGCACCGGCCGTTCCGTCCCGATAGATCTCCATCATCCGGCCGATCAAGGTGGTCCAGCCGTCCGCCACCAGATCGACATCCTGGGGGACGCCCGACACGAGAGCGTTGAAGTTCCGCACTCGCTCTTTCTGCCACCCGGGATCGAGCGCATCGGACCACGCCGGGTCGGTGGGCCGGTTGCCCCGCACGTCGACGGGGGAAGGAGTGCGCTGGAACACGAACAGGTGCTCTGCCGCTTCGGCCAGGTGGGGGACGATCTGCACAGCGGTCGCCCCGGTCCCGATGACCGCCACCCGGGTCGTGGCGAGACGGTCGAGGCCACCCTCGGGACCACCGCCGGTGTATCCGTAGTCCCACCTGCTGGTGTGGAAGGCCTGGCCGGCGAACTCCTCGATTCCCTGGACGCCGGGCAGTTTGGGCCGGTGGAGCGGCCCGGTTGCGGTCACCACGAACCTGGCCTCGAACCGGTCACCTCGGTCAGTGTGCACCGTCCACCGCCCGGCCTTGTCGCTCCACTCCATCGACGTGACCTCGGTGCCGAGGACCGCAGTGTCGGACAGGCCGTATCGCTCCGCGATGCGTTGGGCGTGGGCGAGGATCTCGGGAGCGCGGGCATAGCGCTCGCTCGGAACGACCCCGAGCTCCTCGAGCAGCGGCAGGTAGATGTAGGACTCGATGTCGCACTGGGCACCCGGATACTGGTTCCAGTACCAGGTGCCGCCGATCTGCCCGCCCTTCTCGACGATCCGAACATCAGCCAGACCAGCGTCGCGGAGCCGGGCGCCGGCAAGCAGTCCGCCGAACCCGCCCCCGACCACCAGGGCATCGACCAACGCGTCGATGGCGGGCCGGTCCGCAAGCGGGGCGAAGCGATCCTTGGCGAACTCGGCGTAACGGCCGGCCACCTCGAGGTACTGGTCCTTGCCGTCTGACCGGAGCCGCTTGGCTCGCTCGTCGGCGTAGCGCCGCCGCAGCGCGACCGGGTCGAAGTCCATGTCGGGAGCGACCGGATCTGCCATCGTCGAAGTCTACGGTGGTGGCGATGTGCCACCGAGGGCCGGGCCTTGTCGGCCCAGTCTGGGTAGTGTTTCGCCATGGCCGACGACGTGCGCGTGACGACCGAGATCGATGCCCCGGCGGAGCAGGTGTGGTCCATGGTGGCCGACCTGCCCCGGATGGCGGAGTGGTCTCCCGAGAACGAAAGTGCCACCTGGAGGAAGGGCGCCACTGCCGCCGTGGCGGGCGCAACGTTTTCGACGACGAACAGTCTGGGAAAGAAGACGTGGAGCACAATGGGGACGATCTTGGAGGCAGAACCGGGCAAGGTGCTCTCCTTCCGGGTCACTGCCGTCGGGATGAAGGTGTCCGTGTGGCGCTACCGATTCGAGCCCACGGACTCAGGATGCCGAGTGACCGAGGAGTGGATCGATGAGCGCAACGCCGTGATCAAGGCGCTCGGCAAACCGGTGAGCGGCGTGTCTGACCGCGCCGGGCACAACCGGGCCGGCATGGTGCAGACGCTGGCCAACCTGAAGGCCGCCGCCGAAGGCTGAGCCTGGGTCATCGGGATCGAAAGTTGCCGATCGACTCCCAGGTCCTCCTCCTTGCCGTCCGCGACCCGTCGGGACCTGTAGCTCGCCTTCGCCAACTCGATCGACCTGATCGCGCGGTCGTCGAGTCCCGCGACCCCTACACCGCAGGCCGTCAGGTGCGGGTGACGGGCCTATCGACGGCGATCGGCCGGGAGATCACCAGCAGGTTCGAGTGGCCGTGGCCGGTCGCTGAGATCGTCCACCAGCACCACGAGCGGATGGACGGGACCGGGTATCCGCTCGGCCTGCGAGACGAAGTGATCCTCCTCGAGACCCGAATCATTGCCGTCGCTGACGCCTACGAAGCAGCTTCTTCTCGTCGCCCTTTCCTCCGGGTCCTCGACACAGGGTTTGCATTCGAGGAGCCGAGGGAGAGGATCTGAGCCCGCACCGGATCTAGGATTCCCGGTGCCCTGCCTCTATGGCCCGGGCTGAGCCGGCAGCACTAGCGCCGGACAACCACCCCGCGAGGAGCCCGATGACTGACGCCCTGACCCCTGATGACATGGACGCGCTCTTCGGGGCCCATATGCAGGCCGAAATGGACTCCGACCTCGTCACCACGCTGTCCACAATGGCGGCCGAGCCACACATCTTCAACGGCCCGACCGTCATCGGCGGCGAAGGACCCGACGGAGTGCGGACCTTCTATGCAGACAGTCTCATCGGCCAGTTCTTCCCACCGGATGTCACGTTCACCACCGTGTCGCGCACACATGGGACCGAGCGACTCGTCGACGAATTGGTGATCACGTTCACCCATACCCATGCCATCGACTGGATGCTGCCCGGAATCGAACCGACCGATCTGCCTGTCTCGGTGATCTTTGTCGTGATCGTCGGCTTCGAAGGCCACAAGGTCGCATACGAGCACATCTACTGGGACCAAGCATCAGTGCTGCACCAACTCGGCCTTCTCGACGCTGAACGTCTTCCGGTGGCCGGAGCCGAAGCGGCTTCGACACTCTTGGCGATGACTTCTCGGAGTTGAACCACCGAAGTGGGATACGGTGGCGTAACAAATTACATGTACAGGATGTAAATGGGGGTTGCACCCGGCACCGTGAGATTCACGGCGCGTGGACTGCATCGTGACCCATTGGTTCGCGGATCTGTATGGCCCCGGGTCAGAATGTCATGAACCAGCCCCCAAGTTGAGCGATGATGGAGCCTCCTATGGTTAGCGAATTGACATCCGAAACCGCGACGGCACGCCGCAAGCGCGTCCCGAAGCGAGAGGCGCGCGAGCGGCTCATTCAATCGACCATCACGTTGCTGCGGGTGCTCCCGTTCGATGAGGTGACGAATCAGACGATCTGTGCCGAGGCCGACCTCAATCCGTCGACGATCCTCCAGCATTTCGGGACACTGGACAAGCTGCTGGGCGAGACCGCACTCGAACTGGTGAAGCGGCACCTGGCGAAGGTCTTGAGTGCCGACGGCTATCCGACGACGTTCGCCGACCCCGACGTAGAGCTGCGGAACCGGCTGGTTGCCTGGCTGCTGCTGAACGGGGATGACCCCGAGCAGTACCGGAGCCACCTCCTCGAAGACGAGGTGTTCATCGAGTTCCAGAAACTGTCGCTGCAGGTCGACCAGCGGGCCGCCAAGGCGTGGACCACCGTCACCACGATGTTGATCGAGGCGTATTCGGTCTTCAAGTCGACCCATGCCATGAGTGACGAAGAGTTGAGCGACGTGCTCTACATGATCGTGGCCATGCGGGCCGACCTGCCCTCGATCGAACGCACTCTGGGTTGGGCTCCCGGCGAATAGAGGGCTCAGCCTTCGGCCTCGGCGACGGGGCATTCGGGTTCAGTCTCCAAGGAGTAAGCCCCGGTGTCGCCGATCGGAACTGGCACTGCGGGGACACCCACCGTCTGTCGTGACGCCGGCGGAGCGGCCCGAAGCATCAACTGTGGATTCGT
>CAININ010000145.1 GCA_903849265.1 uncultured Acidimicrobiaceae bacterium | reverse complement strand
GGGATCGAGGACGGCCACAAGCGACCGCATGTCCACGATCAGCGAGGACGCCCGGGCCGCCAGGCCGCCTTCTACGTGCGGGACGGACGGCACGACAGGAGGCGAGAACGGGTTGGGAAGTGCGTCGTAGAGGGTGGCGAGCGCCATGGGGAGATCGTTGCAGGGGGGTGTGACACACACGATTTCGGCAAACCCAGAAGACGGGTATGGCGAGGTCCACCACTCGCCGCGGGGTGGCGATCGCACTGGTCACGTGGGCCCGTGACGCACGGCAGGCGGCGCTTCCTGGCCGGCGGGCTCTCTTCTGGCTGTTGTCCGGCCTGGACAACGACCAACCTGCCGAGAGCGCCCGCACCCAGGGCCGTACACTGACGGCCATGAGCACCCCCGGTAGTCATTCGTCAGACGTGTCCGCAGTCCGGTTGACCACGGGGCTCCCGGAGACTGTCCTGCCGGTTGAGCCCCAAGCTCTCCTAGAAGCCTTGGGTGAGGCGCTGGCCCAACCGGTCGAGCGGCGCCGTCATGCCGTGTCTGACGTGGTGCGCTCCGAGCCTCGGTCGCTCAATGCCTGGGCCGCACTCGGCTCGCTGGCCAGAGACGACGTCGAGGCCTACGCCTGCTTCCGGGTCGGCTATCACAGGGGCTTGGACGCACTCCGGGGTGCAGGGTGGAAGGGCTCAGGGCTGGTGCGCTGGTCCCATGAGCAGAACCGAGGGTTTCTGCGTTGCCTCGACGGGCTGCGTTCGGCGTCGGGTGCCATTGGCGAGCAAGCCGAAGAAGAGCGCTGCGCACAGTTCCTCCGCCAGCTCGATCCGGCGTGGAGCCCCGACTGGACCGGCTACCCGGCCTGATGACAGACCCCGGACTGCCTGAAGCAGGCGGGCGTGCCCGCTCCCGGGTCGTGGCTCCGCTGCTGGTCCTGGTCTTGTTGGCCGGGTCCGTGGCCCTGGGTGGATGTGCAGGCCAGGAGCAGTCGGGCACACCGGCGCAACGCATGAGGACCTGGGTCCTCGGGGCAGGCGGCGCGGGAATCGGCAACGTCAATGTGGCGCTGCGCAACGTCGACCTGGCCCTGTCGAAGCACAACTCGCCGGCAGCCATCCGGGAGGTCTGCGCGCTGCTCAGCAACGACGCCCAGACGGCGATCGGCGACCTGCCCGCTCCTGATGATCAGGTCACGAACCAGCTGAACAAGGCGTACATGGTGGCCACGACGGCCGCGGGCGACTGCTACAGCGGGGCCGCCGGCGACGCACGACTCCTGGCGCGATCGGCGACGGAGCGGGTGCGGGCGGCGTCGTTGCTGATCGACGCCGGGCACACCATCGAGTCGATCACCGGCGAGACGCTGACAACCGAGACGACACCTCCGCACGCAGGCGGGGATCCGTTCGGTGGGAGCACGTGAGCGAGGAAGCTCCTCCGGAACGCACCGAAGCTCCGTCAGAGGGCACCGACGAGTTCGACCGGTTACGCCGCCGAGTCCTATGGGCCATGCCTTCGGGGCTCTTCGTGGTCGGAAGCCGGGCGGGCACCCGGCGAAACCTGATGACGTGCAACTGGGTCATGCAGGTGGCCACTACCCCCAAGCTGGTGGCGGTGTCCTTGGAGTCGGGTTCGCTCACCCGCGAGCTGATCGCCGAGGGCGGGTCGTTCAGTGTCAGCCTGCTGGCCAGGTCCGACCGGGCACTCGTCCGCCGCTTCGTCAAGCCGGTGCGCGATGTCGAGGTCGTTGGCGCCAGTGCCGCCACCTCACTCCAGGGCGAGCCGGTGGTCGAGCGAGAAGGGGAGCCGCCGCGCCTGACCGCGGCCGTGGCCTGGCTCATCTGCTCGGTCCGTTCAGAGCAGGAATGGGACGCAGGCGAGGGACCGGGAAGCGGCAGTCACGTACTGGTGGTGGGCGAGGTGATCGCGGCCGGTGAGACGGATCGATTGGCCCTGCTCGACGACAGCGACGATGCCGTGCTGTCGATGCGTGACACCAGGATGAACTACGGCGGCTGAGCCGGCTCGGGCCTGGTCCAAGAACAGGTGCTCACCGAAAGGCACTCTTCGGCAGGGCGCGGCGAAGAAATGCTCCATGCCACGAGACGAGACGACATCCCACGTGTGATGACTGCTGGCGTTTGTCACGACCCGAGGTGATGCCGGGCATCCCACGGCCCACCAGCCACGACCGAGCCGCCAGCGGGGATTCCCAGTTGCTCTCGGGCATCATCCAGCGGAAGGTCCAGGAGCGACCGGTAGTCCCATGAGCGATCGCAGAGGTCGGTGGTGGTGCGATCCCCCCGAAGCGCGGCAGCAGCAAGCAACTGGGGATTCAGTGTTGCCTTGGCCGGATCGAAGACACCGAGGCGGATTCCCTGGTGCCACTGCAGCATGATGACGGCGAGATAGTCCATGCCTCCATCGACGGCGTTGGCGGCGCTGAACACGGCCAAGTAGACCTCATCTTCGGGGCTGGAATCATATGCAGTCAGCACATGATGGACGTCGTGTGCACCAAGGACCTCCAAAGGCAGCACCCCAGGCGATCCGGGCAGGAAGAACCCGGTATCTCCGTAGAAGCGCCTCAGTTCGCCCCCCACCGTCCCGTCTGCGGCCTGCTCCAGTGATCGGCGCAGTCCTTCGAGGTCCCGTGCTGGTGTCAGGAGCGGGGGCTCGTGGCGGGCCAATCGAGCCTTGATCACCTCGGGGTCCACGCCGGTCTTCCATGCAAGGAATCGCCGGAACAGGTCGGCTTCCGCCTTGACTGCATTGCGTCGACAGGTGGCCTCCACGTCGCGGACCGTCCGATCGTCGGCACCGAGCTCCTTGGCCAGCCATCTGGCTGCGTGCAGCCCTTCGACATCAAGTTCGTCGGCACTCAGTGGGATCAGAAGTGCGGCGTGCACGGCCTCGCTCCGTGCATCGGAGCCAGGCAGCCATGTGGCGATAGCAGTGACAGCTTGACGATCGTTCGACCATGGTTCTTCGGACCCCAGCAGTTGATGGAGGTCCGCGGAAGGGCCATCGCCCTGTGCGGCACTGGCGACTCCCGCCATCGCTCGCACGAGTTCGGCGGACTCGCCGGTGAACGGGCGTTGGCCTCGAGCGGTGGCAACAAGGCGCATGGCAGCGACGAGTCCCTCGGCGGAGCCTGGTGCGCCGTGGATGATCAACGACATGGGTTCTCCTGTGGAATGGCCCTCTCTACAAAGGAATGGAGGGTGAGGCGATTAGCCTGCGGTGCGTGAGCAGATCGATGGACATAGAAGGCTTCGCTACCGCGTTCGCCATCTTCGAATCCGAGGGCGTGGAGGGCTACGTGAACGGCGGTGCTGGCCAGGGCCTGACCGTAGTTCGCAACCGAGAGGCTTGGGATGCCATCGAGGTCCGGCCGCGAAGCCTGGCCGGTGTTGGTTCCCGGGATCTCACCACTACGGTTCTCGGGAAGCCGGAGAACCACCCGATCATGGTGGCGCCGGTCGGCTTTCAGGGCTATGTCCATGCCGATAGCGAACATGGGCTCGTCGAGGGGGCCGTTGCTGCTGGCGCCCGTTACTGCCACTCCACATTCGGAGCGTCGGGCTTTGCCGAGCTCGAGCAGGTCGAAGGCCTGCGATGGTGGTTCCAGCTGTACTGCTTTGCCGATGCCGGGCTCAACCGGAGTTTGATCGAACGTGCGATAGAAGCCGGGGCCGACGCCATCGTGATGACCGTCGACCTCGCCGCACTGGGGCACCGCGACCGTGATGCCCACACCGGGTTCACCCTGCGGGGCAATCGACCGGTCGCATGTGTCGCCGAGGTCGGACTGGCGGACCCGCGCCTGGCCCCGGTCTGGGCCTCTTTGGACCACGACATCTCGTGGGCGACGCTCGAGCAGACGGTGGCTACATCCACCGTTCCCGTCCTCGTCAAGGGCGTGCTACGCGGCGACGATGCATCGACCGCCATCGATCTCGGTGCTGGTGGTGTCATCGTTTCGAATCATGGCGGCCGCCAACTCGACACGGCGATCCCTACGGCACGGGCGCTTGTGGACGTGGTGGAAGCCATGGGCGGACGGGGAGAGGTCCTCGTGGACTCTGGGATCCGCTCGGGCAACGACGTGGCCAAAGCGCTCGGTCTGGGCGCCTCAGCGGTGCTCGTCGGCCGGCCGGTCCTGTGGGGTCTGGGCGTCGGAGGTCACGTCGGGGTGGCTCAGGTCCTCGATCTCCTGGTCCAGGATTTCGACCGGTCGATGGCCCTCATGGGCGCATCCTCGGTGGGTCAGCTCACCCGGGACTTGTTCGTGCTGCCCAAGTGATCGATTGATCAACGCATCCCCTCAGGCGGGACCGACAACTGCCGATGCGAGCTGTCAGTTGTCGCTGGTGTCCGAATGCGGCCGCAGGTCGACCCGGAAGACGAGAACCCCGTCTTCGATGGAGGCCTCTGCGTCGCCCAGCATGGCGTAGTCCATGAAGTCGGTCTGGGCCTGGTCGAGGTATCGCTGGCGGTCTGGTCCCTCGATCGGCGGCATTCCCCGGTTCCGAACCGCTTCGGCCCGGGCTCTGAATCGCGCCACCATCTCTTGAGGATCGAATTCGTCGGCCACGGTGTGACTGTAGCGGCCAGCGGCGGCCCGCGGCGGCCCGTCTGGCGTCGTCACGACCTTGCTGACCTCGCACTACACTGAGACCCATCATTCTTCGGTGGTCGCCCGGACGCTCTGTGCGCTGGGGATAGGACCACCCCTGGTGGGGCAAGGAGTTGGGCTCGTGAAGAAGGGACGGCATCGCCGCTTCGAAGAAGCGCGCAGTCTCAAGCGGTCGGTCGCGACCGAGAACAAGAACTGCCCCGAGTGCGGAGCAGAGCCCGAGGATAAGCACGCTTCTTGGTGCCTGGCCACCGAGGACGACTACGACGAGATCCTCGGCACCACACCCCGCACCCCAACGCACAATGAGGTCGACCCGCTGTCTGAGTAGGCATCTGGCCGAGCATGCATCTGGCTGAGCGGTCCAGGAGCGTTCAGGCCAAGAGCGTTCAGGCCAAGAGTGGCCCAGCCAAGAGTGGCCCGGCCGAGAGTGGCCCGGCCGGGTCAACCTTCAGACAGGGCGAGACGCGGGTCTCAGCGGCGGACGGTCGGGTGCGGCAAAAGTGTGACTTGGGCTCGTGGCCCGGTGCGCTCATCGAGGTAGGCGGCCAGCCGTCGGTAGACCTTCTTGCCCGCCATGGTCTCGAGTTCGGTTCGCATGGTCCGGTAGACCGGGTCGTGGCCGACGAACGCCTCGGGGGCTTCGGTGCACCACCAGTGGAACTCCGCCCCTCCGTCACCCCAATGGCGACGGTCCCACTGACGGACGACCGACGTGACCCGCCCGTCTGGTGAGGTCTCGTCCTCGCGTCGAAGCGGAAGCTGCCAGCACACCTCGGGCTTCAACTCGACGTGGCTCACGCCGCGGGCCTCGGCCTCGACGTGCAGGGCGCAGCCGGGCCCGGCCGCGAACCCAGGACGGTTGAGGAAGATGCAGGCTCCGTCGACGAGCTTGGTCCCGAGGTCTCCGTCGGCCAGCTTCTTCACCACGCCTTTCTGTCCCTTGGCGTGGAACTGCCACACCTCGGGGCCGAGGGTCTTCGCCACCGCCTCGACCTTGTCGGCGTCCTCCTTGCCCGTGAAGTGGGCACCGTAGGAGCAGCATCCCTGCACGAGTTCAGGAGTGGGACCGGTCAGGACCCCTTGGCATCCGGAACCGAAGATGCAGGTCCATCCGCTGGCGAGGAAGGTGACGTCGAACAGCCAGGTCCGCTCTTCGTTCGGATCGTCGAAGCTGACCCATTCGTGGGCGTCATCGGGCACGTGCTTGTTGGTGGGGGACACGGCCTTATGATGGCAGGCATGAGTGAAGACCGTGAGGACATCTCCCCCGTGCTGACGATCACCAGTGAGGCGCGGGCAACCGTTCTCGAGGTGCTCGCCAACGAGTCCGGTGCGGACACGCTCGCCCTGTGGCTCGAGGTGAGCGGCGATACCGGTGGTGCCTACACGTATGACATGTACTTCCAGGCGATCGGCGATGCAGGGGCCGGCGATGTGGTCCAGCCCGACGCCGAGCTGCCGGTGGTCGTTCCTGCCGCCAGCGTGGCCCGCCTGCAAGGCGCCTCGCTCGACTTCGTGACCGACGCATCGGGCGAGGGGGGGCTCGTGGTCGTGAACCCGAACACGCCGCCGGCGCCGACGCTCGCCGGGCTGGGGTCCATCCCCGAGGTCGACCTTTCGGACCCGTTCGCCCAGCGGGTTGTGACCGTGCTCGAGGAACAGGTGAACCCGAGCATCGCCTCTCACGGGGGGCGTGCCGACCTGGTCGCCGTCGAGGACTCGTCGGTCTACCTGCGGCTGAGCGGCGGATGCCAGGGCTGCGGCATGGCGAAGGCCACGCTCTCCCAGGGCATCGAGGTCATCTTGCGCGAGGCGATCCCCGAGATCGCCAATGTCGTCGACGTGACCGATCACGCCGACGGCACCAACCCGTTCTACGAGCCGGCCTGACCGACTGAACCGCTGCCCCGGCGTTGTTAGCCGTAGGCTCGCGCCTCGAACACGGCGGATGGGCGTCAGGCATCATGGCGGCCGCTCGTCAGCCTCGAGGAGTCTTTATGTCTGACGATGCAGCGGTTGTGGCCTCTACTGCGGACAAAGCAGTGTTCGAGAACGACCAGATCCGCGTCCTGGATCTGAGGATGGATCCGGGAGACAAGACCGCACGGCACGGCTTCCTCATCGAACTCAAGGGCTGACCGCCCCGGGGGCCAGGTGTCCGTCGAGCCACTCGAGGGTGCGAGCCCAACCATCGGTCGCGGCTGCTTCGTTGTAGGACGGGCGGGCGTCGCAGTGGAACCCGTGCTCGGCGCCCGGGTACCGGACGATGGCCGTGTCGACGTCGGCACCCGCATTCAGTTCGTCACGTAGGCGCTCGACGTCTTCGATCGGAATGCCCGTATCGGCATCGCCGAACAGGCCCAGCCACGGTGTGCGCATCGATGGGATCAACGGGAGTAGCGATGGCATCCCCTCGGTCCTGGCGTGCACCACGCCGCCGCCGTAGAAGCCGACTCCAGCACCGAGGGCCAAGTGGCTCGCGGCCAAGAACGTGACCCGGCCGCCCATGCAAAAACCGACGATTCCCATCTGGCGCTCGGTCCATCCTGCGGCACGCAGGTAGGAGACAACCGCTTCGACGTCGTCCATGAGCTCCGCATCGCCCAGGGCCATGATGTGCTCTACGACCACGGAGAAGTCGTCGTACCCGAAGGCGGGTGCTCCGGTGCGGTGGAAGACGTGAGGGGCCACGGCGTGATAGCCGGCCGCCGCCAACCGCCGGGTCACATCCTCGATGTGGTGGTTGACGCCGAACGCCTCCTGGATCACGATCACCGCGCCGCGAGCAGGGCCGTCCGGCAGCGCCTCGTAGACGGGCATGGCTCCGGCGGGAACATCGAGGGTCAGCGTCTGGGTGTTCATGATGCGACAACGATGCCCCGTTTCACGGAGTTCGTCCACTACGTTGCTCAGCGTGCAAGCACTGGTCGCCTCCTGCGCAGTCCTCGGCGTCGCGGCCGGTGCAGTGCTCGATCCGTTGGGTCAGCAGCTGGCCGATCGGAGCCGTGCGGCCGAGGCACGGCGTCAACTCGAACGCAACGAACGACGTGCGGCCGAAGCCGCAGCGGCTGCCTCCTCGGAGACCGCTTCGGCCTCTGATGAGGATGCGGATCTGACAGGGGATGCGCAGGCCGAAGTCTCAGATCTCGTCGACGAGGTCGCCGCAACTGAACCGGTCCGCCACCTCTTGCCGGAAGGTCGCTCGATCCCCCGGACCGTGGGGGCAGCCATCGTCACCGGCGTCCTGTTTGCCGCGGTGGCAGGGCACGTCGGAGCGCACCTCGTCCTTGTCTCGTTGCTGGTGTTCGTGGCCATGGCCGTGGCCGTGTCGGTCACTGACCTTTCACACCGGCTGGTGCCCCGTCAGCTCATCTACGGGGCACTCGCACTGATCGTTCCGCTACTCGTCGTGGTCTCGGCGCAGGCGCACCACTGGCGCCCGCTAGCCGACGCGGCGATCGCCGGTGCTGGGGCGTTCGGCGTGTTCTTCCTCATCTGGTTCTTCGTGCCCAGGGGCATGGGGTTCGGGGACGTCCGCCTCGCTGGCGTCATCGGAGTCACCGTCGGCTACCTCGGTCTCCTCCACGCCTACCTGGCGTTCCTGGTGGGGTTCGTGTTCGGCCTGGTGTTCGGTTTGATGCTCATGGTGGGCTCGTCCTCGGGCCGCCGGACGCGCATCCCGTTCGCCCCGTCACTGTGCATCGGTGCGGTAGTCGCCATCTTGTGGGGCGACCCGATCGTCCACCACTTCTTCGGTGCTTCGGCGTGATCGTGGCCGCGGCCTCCGGACCACGTCAGCACCCCGAGTAGATTTGTCAGGATGCTGCGCTATCTGACCGCCGGAGAGTCTCACGGACGCGCCCTCGTGGTGATCCTCGAAGGTGTGCCCGCCGGACTGCTGGTGACGGCCGAGGACATTCAGCGCGGGCTGGCCCGGCGCCGGCTCGGCTTCGGCCGGGGACCGCGCATGCGCTTCGAGGTGGACGAGATCAGCCTGGTAGGTGGCGTCCGCCACGGCCGGACCCTCGGATCGCCGATCGCCATCGAAATCGCCAACACCGAGTGGCCCAAGTGGGAAGAAGAGATGTCTCCTGCTCCGGGGCTCCCGTCGAAGGTGCTCACTCAGCCCCGTCCGGGCCACGCCGACCTGGCCGGGATGCTCAAGTACGGACTCGATGATGCTCGTGACGTGCTGGAGCGGGCGTCGGCCCGCGAGACAGCGGCCCGCGTGGCGGCCGGCACCGTCGCCAAGCTGCTCCTCGGTCAGATCGGGGTCGACGTGCTGAGCCACATCGTCCAGATGGGCTCGGCCAAGGCGGCCCCCGGACCGTTGCCGAGGATGCAGGATCTGGCTCGGATCGATGAATCTCAGGTGCGCTGTGCGGACCCTGCCGCCGAGCAGCGGATGGTCACGGCCATCAAGGCAGCGGCCAAGGCCGGCGACTCGCTCGGCGGCGTGGCCGAGGTCGTGGCCCACGGGGTCCCTGTCGGGCTCGGCAGCCACGTGCACTGGGACCGCCGCCTCGATGCGCTTCTGGCCCAGGCCCTCATGAGCATCCAGGCCATCAAGGCCGTGGAGATCGGCGAGGGGACCGAGGTGGCCGGCATGCTCGGCTCCGAGGCCCACGACGCCATCCGTGTGGTCGACCCGAATGCCGATGCATCAGAGACGGCGTCGGCGTTGATGGGCGGTGGCTATGTCCGTGACACGCATCGGGCGGGCGGCATCGAGGGCGGGATGAGCACGGGCTCCCCGATCGTGGCGCGGTTGTCGATGAAGCCGCTCGCCTCCCTCAACCGTCCGACGCTCGGCACGGTCGACGTCGTGACCAAGGAAGCCACGGTGTCGTTCAAGGAGCGGACCGACGTCACAGCAGTGCCGGCCATGGGCGTGGTGGCCGAAACGATGATGGCGCTCGTGCTGGCATCGGAGTCGCTGCGGAAGTTCGGGGGGGATTCGGTGGATGAGTTCCGTCGTAACTACGCCGGCTACCTGGCCTCGTTGGGGGAGACCCCCTCGGCGGCGGCGCCGCTGATCGATGGCTGACCGGGTCGTCCTCGTGGGGATGATGGGCGCCGGGAAGACCACCGTCGGGCGGGAGCTGGCTGGCCGGCTCGGGTGGCAGTTCCTCGACACCGACGCGCTGGTCGAGGCCACTGTCGGGTCCACGGTGGCCGAACTGTTCGCGTCCAGGGGAGAAGCAGCGTTCCGACTCGAGGAGTCGAGCGTGCTGGCCGAATCGCTCGTCGGCGGCGGGCCCGCTGTCGTGTCGGTGGGTGGAGGGGCCGTGGTGGCGCCGGCCAACCGGGAGCTGCTGGCCACTGCTGGCGCAGTGGTGTGGCTTCGAGCCGATCCGGCCACCTTGGCGGTACGGGTGGGGTCCGGAGTCGGGCGCCCGCTGCTCGACGACGACCCCGCTGGGGCGCTCGCTGCACTCGACGAGGTCCGTCGTCCCTTCTACGGCGAGGTTGCTGACGTCACCGTCGATGTGGACGGCTTGGAGCCCTCGATGGTGGTCGATCGGATCCTGGCCGCCACCGCGTTCGCCCGGAGCCGACCATGATGCAGACCGTGCCCGTCGCCCTGGCGAATCGCTCCTATGAGGTGTTGGTCGGTGACGGCGCCCGCCACGAGCTGGCGCGGGTGCTGGCCGAGGTAGTCCCTGGGGCGAGGCGGGCGGTGGTGGTGACCCAGGAGGGGATCGGCGTCGAGGTCGACCCCGGTCTGCCGGTCGAGGTGTTCACGGTGCCTGACGGGGAGTCGGCAAAGTCGATGGCTCAGGTCGAGGCGCTGTGCCGGGGTTTTGCTCGATCCGGCCTCAGCCGGGCTGATGTGGTGGTGGCCATAGGTGGGGGAGTGGTCACCGATCTGGCTGGGTTCGCGGCGGCGTCGTTCCAGCGGGGGACGGCGTACATCAACGTGGCGACGTCGCTGCTGGCCCAGGTGGACGCGGCCATCGGGGGCAAGACCGGGGTGAACATCCCCGAAGGTAAGAACCTGGTTGGCGCCTTCTGGCAGCCCAGCGCCGTCCTGTGCGACACCGGTGTCCTGGCCACGCTGCCGCCTCGTGAGTGGGCTTCCGGACGCGGTGAGGTGGCCAAGTACGCACTGCTGGGGATCGCCACCGACCTCGGTGGACCGCCGACTCCCGACCAAGCCATCGACGACCAGGTCGCCCGGTGCGCCGCAATCAAGGCGCTGGTGGTGTCGGCCGACGAACGCGAAGGAGACCGGCGGATGCTCCTCAACTACGGGCACACCTTGGCGCACGCGTTGGAGGCGTCGGCGTTCGGTGACTCCGGCAGCGACCTCCGCCATGGCGAGGCGGTCGCCGTCGGTCTGATCTATGCAGCCCTGCTGGCTCGGCGGCTCGGCCGCATCGACGACGCCCGGGTGGCGCACCACCGTCGGGTGGTCGCAGAGTTCGATCTTGCCGCCGGGCTTCCCTTGGGAAGTGATCCCGATCAACTGCTCGACTTCATGGCCCGGGACAAGAAGGCGCAAGGGGATATCACCTTCGTCCTCGACGGCCCGGACGGCGTCGAAGTCGT
>CAININ010000144.1 GCA_903849265.1 uncultured Acidimicrobiaceae bacterium | reverse complement strand
GCCGCACCTGTCGGCGTCCACGACCGCCAGCCGGTCAACTGACCAGCTGACTGCGTTCGTCTCCACCGGTTCGTCGACGTCCTCGACCACCACGACCTCCACGTTGCCGGCCCCGAAGCTGGGCATTGCCCTGCTCGCCGGTCGCTCGGTCGGGACCAAGGAGACGGCACCTGTCGTCCCGCCCCCGCCCACCGACACCGTCACACCGGCGCAGCGCGCTGCGTGGGAGCGGGTCGCCATGTGCGAAGAGGGCGGCAACTGGGCAGCCGACGGCCCCCGCTTCAGCGGTGGCCTAGGGGTCTCCCGGGCCAACTGGGCCATCTACGGAGGGCTCCAGTACGCGTCCAGAGGTGCGCTGGCCACACCCGACGAACAGATCATGGTCGCCGAGCGGATCCAGTCGAACGCCCCAGACCAGAACGGATGCGGCAGCTGGTAGTCACCACACGGTGACAACTCGTATCCTTCCCTGCCTCTCGCAGCAGGAAATTGCACACGGCAACGGACCCCGATCGACTCGCTCGACCGGGGTCCGGCCGCGTCAGCGCCCTGGTGCTGTTGGCCGGCGACCGGGAGCCGCTTGGCGGGCAGCCCACAACATCGGCAGCTGCATCGGCATCCGGCCCCAGGCAACAAAGGGTGAGTCCATGCCTTCGGCGTTGCGGCCCGAACCAGAGTCGAGCGCCATCTGCAGGTTGGCTGGCCATACGGCGAGTAGCACTGCTGTCGAGGCGGCAGACGCCCACCGGGTCTTGCGGATCAGGCCGTAGGCGCAGGCGAGCTCGGCCACACCGCTGCCATAGACGAGCGGCCGGCGCAGACGTCCAGGGAGCAGCCGGGGCATGAGCGTGTCGAAGAAGCTCGGCCGCACGAAGTGCAGGACGCCGGCGATGGTGAAGATACAGGCCAGCCCCCGGGGGGCGGCAGAGCGGAGTCGAGCCATGACCGCATGGTAGGTCTACCGTGGCCGAAGGGCGTGCGGGCGGACTGGCGAGTGGGGAGCGGCGGGTGGGCGGCGGGTGGCGACAGCTGCTCCGCCGGACAGGCAGACTCAGTGCATGCAACCCCTGGCCCTCCACCACGTGTCGATCAACGTGCCCGACGTCACCCTCGGGGTGACCTTCTACACCGAGGTCCTCGGTGGCACGCTTCGCAATGACCGTCCCGACTTCGGCTTTGGCGGTGCATGGATCGACTTCGGAGCGAGCCAGATCCACCTGCTCGAAGCAGTCACGCCCCAGGCGCTCGGCCAGCACTTCGCCGTGCGGGTGGCCGACCTCGATGACGTTGTCGACGAACTACGCAACCGGGGGATCACCGTCGGCGACCCAAATCCGGTGGGAGCCGGCCGCCAGACGTTCCTGGCCGACCCGGCAGGCAACACGGTCGAACTCTACGAAGGGCCGACCGGGCCCTGAATTGCCAAACCGGAGGCCATGCGGCCTCCGGTCGTGCACCTCTGCTGACTCCGGTCCGACAGGCGCACCGGCGAACCGGCAACACCGGCCGGACCGAAGTCCGACAGAGTCGAAGTCAGATCTTGCGGACCTGGCTGGCCTGCAGACCCTTCTGGCCCTGCTTGGTCTCGAACTCCACACGCTGGCCCTCCGCGAGGTCGCGGAAGCCCTCCATCTGGATCTCGGACTGATGAACGAAGAGGTCATCCCCGCCGCCGTCAGGCGTAATGAATCCGAAGCCCTTTTCGGCGTTGAACCACTTGACTGCACCTACACCCATAACTGAGTCTCCTTGAAATTCACGCACGAAAACGCGGGGATCCACTTCGAAGCCCTTGCTACATGGACCCGCGTGATAGGGCCTATGTACTACTCACCCTAGGCGGTCGGAGGCCGTTGTGCTCGTCGAATGTCAAAAACGGCCAATTCGGCACTCTCAGGGCTGGCACCGGAGGCCGCTGATACCGTCTGCTTCGTGGCCCCTCGACGCGGAT
>CAININ010000143.1 GCA_903849265.1 uncultured Acidimicrobiaceae bacterium | reverse complement strand
GACTGGCCTGAGCCGGACTGCCCCGAACGGGCCGCACCCGCATCAGCCTTCCGGAACCCACCTCGGCGGCCGCTTCTCCAAGAAGGCCACGATGGCCTCGCGCTGGTCCGGCGAGCCGAGACACAGGATCTGCGTGTGGTTCTCAAGGGCGATGGCGGCAGCTAGGCCACTGATCTCCAACGATGCCCACATGGTCTCCTTGGTCATCCGCACCCCCAGCGGCGAGTTGGCCAACACCAGGCGTGCCTCGGTCAGGGCCCGCTCGAGCAGCACGCCGTCCTCGACCACCTCGAGCACGAGGCCCCGTCGTGCAGCTTCATCGGCTTCGACGAGGCGCCCGGTCAGCATCATCTCGTGGGCCGCCCCCGCGCCGATCAGCCGCGGCAGGAGCCACGACGTGCCGATGTCACAGCCCGAGACACCGATCTTGATGAACGCCGCCGAAAACCGGGCACTGGCTGCGGCCAGTCGGATGTCAGAGCCGAGCACCAGCGCCAGACCGCCACCGGCCGCCGCACCGTTGACCGCCGCTATCACCGGCTGAGGGACCTTGCGAAGGTGGATCACCAGTGCAGCGATCTCCTCTTGGGTGGCCAGCGCCAGGCCGATCGGTCCTGACTGCGGGTCGACCCGGGCCGCGGGCGTGCCGTAGCCGGTGAGGTCGAGGCCGGCACAGAAGGCCCGGCCAGCACCGGTCAAGATCGCCACCCGGACACCCGGGTCGTCTGCCACCTCGTCCAAGGTGGCATGGAGTACGCCCACCAGTTCGGCCGTCATGGCGTTCAGCCGGTCCGGTCGGTTGAGCGTGATCAGGGCGATCCCTGTCTCCGGGCGGGTGAGCAGCACGGTGTCGGACATGGACGAAGCCTGACACAGTGCCCTCGACGTAGCTCTGACCTGCTGGTCGTGCACTCGACCGCTGTCCTGGCTGCGGTGACGACGGTCCGTGGGAGCCACGGCGCCGAACATGCGGCCGCACTGGAGTACGTTCCAGACGTGAGTACCGCAGACGAAACCCCTGACCTGATCACTGACCCGGATCGGCTGGAAGCGCTCTGCGACGAACTGGTCGGCGAGGAGTTCTACGCCGTCGACACCGAGTTCCACACCGAGCGGACCTACTGGCCGCAGCTCGCCCTCATCCAGTTCGGCTGGAGGGACAAGGTCGCCCTGGTGGACCCGTTGGCTGTGGACCCCGCACCGTTGGGCCGCCTCTTCGCCGGACCCGGCACGGCCGTCGCCCATGCCGCCGGGCAGGACGTCGACATCCTCCATACTGCGTGCGGGGCCGCGCCGAGCTCCGTGTTCGACACCCAGATCGCCGCAGGGTTCCTCGGCATGTCGACCCCGTCGCTGGCCCGCCTGGTCGATCAGGTCCTCGGCATCTCCCTCCCCAAGACGGACCAGCTGTCGGACTGGCTGCACCGGCCCATCCCCCCGAGCCAACTGACCTATGCCGCAGGCGACGTCGTGCACCTGCTGGCGCTGCGGTCCACCATGGTCGCCGAGCTGGAGGAGCGCGGCCGCCTCACCTGGGCCCTCGAGGAGTGCGCACTGGCCCTCCCCGGCCAGCGACGTGACGTGGTGCCCGAACAGGCGTGGTGGAAGGTCGGCGACATGCGCAAGCTCAGCGGCCGGTCGCGTGGGGTCGCCCAAGAAGTGGCGGCCTGGCGTGAGCGCAAGGCAGCCGAAGTAGACCGACCCCGGCGCAGCGTCTTGTCGGACCTGGCCGTCCTCACCATCGCCCAGCGCCCGCCGCGCAATCGCCAAGAGCTCGAGAAGCTGCGAGGCGTGGACACCCGGCACCTCTCCCAGGGTGGTGCCTCCGAGATCCTCGAAGCAGTGGAGCGGGGACGGGAGCTGGCCAGTTCCGACCTGCGGCTCCCCCCCGATGCACCGGACTCGCGGGCGTCCCAGTCGGCAGTGGCGGTCTGCGCCGGCCTGGTGCGCCAGATCGCCGACGAGTTCCAGTTCGACCAGGGCCTCCTGGCCACCAGACTCGACATCGCGCAGGTCGTGACGGGCGAGCCGAGCCGGCTCGACTCGGGATGGCGGAGCGACATCGCCGGCGGACCCATCCGCCGCTTGCTGGCCGGAGAAGTCGCCGCCGCCTTTGACTCGGAAGGACGGCTGGTGCTCGAAGAGCGCTCGCACGTGCCCGTCGACACGAACAGCACTTGCTGACACGGAGCTGCTGACCACGGCCCGTGCGGAACTGCACGAAGCTCGAATCGGCGTCCTATCGATCCCCGGGTTCGCAACGGTCGAACGTGATCTCAAGCCTGCACTCGACTGCGGAGTCGACGAGGTCCGGGGGGCACCCACTGCACGGAAGCCGACGTCACCCGCCAGCGGATCACCCTGCTGCGCGAAATGGGTGTCGTCGTCAAGGGCATCCTGATGATGAGCCATACGGCCTCCGTCGCCACCCTGGTCGAGCAGGCGCGTCTAATGCAGGGATACGGAGCGAACGCCATCATCCTCATGGACTCTGCCGGTGCCTACACAACGGCCGACGTGCGCCAGCGGATCGGGGCACTCGCAGACGACCTGGACGCAGACGTCGGATT
>CAININ010000142.1 GCA_903849265.1 uncultured Acidimicrobiaceae bacterium | reverse complement strand
CGGTCCACGTCGTGGTACTGCAGGTCGAGCAGCGCCACCTTGGGACTGTGCAGCGGCAGGTCGTGCCGGTCGCGGTAGCCCTCGATGAGCCGGTACTTGGCCACCCAGTCGCACTCGCGGTACAGCGAAAGCGGGTCGGCCTCGAGCCCTTTGAGGCAGTGCTCCCACATGCCGAGGGCTCGATCCTCCTGCACCGACAGCCCGTGACGATCGCGGAACCGGATCGCCCGCTCGAGGTACTCCCCTTGGATGTCGAGTGCGCTCATCTCCCGGCCGTTGGCCAGGCGCACTGGGCGTCGGCACGTGATGTCGTGACTGATCTCGCGGATGGCCCGGATCGGGTTCTCCAGGGTCAGGTCCCGCATCACCGTCGCCGGGTCCTCGAGCATCCGCAGCACGATGCTGGTGGCCCCGATCTTGAGGAAGGTGGCGTACTCGCTCATGTTGGAGTCGCCGACGATCACGTGGAGCCGCCGGTACTTCTCGGCGTCCGCATGAGGTTCGTCGCGCGTGTTGATGATCGGTCGGCTCCGGGTGGTGGCCGACGAGACCCCCTCCCAGATGTGCTCGGCCCGCTGGCTGAGGCAGTACACCGCGCCTCGCGCCGTCTGGAGGACCTTGCCGGCGCCGGCATAGACCTGGCGGCTCACCAGGAACGGGATGAGCACCTCGGTGTAGTGGGTGAAGTCGTCCCGGCGGCTGGTCAGATAGTTCTCATGGCAGCCGTAGGAATTGCCGGCCGAGTCGGTGTTGTTCTTGAAGAGGTAGATGTCCCCTCGGATGCCTTCTTCGCGCATGCGGGCCTCTGCCCCTTCGACCAGCGAGGAGAGGATCCACTCCCCCGCTTTGTCGTGCGCCACCAGCTCTGCGATGTCATCACACTCAGGCGTGGCGTATTCGGGGTGGCTGCCGACGTCGAGATAGAGGCGCGCCCCGTTCTCCAAGAACACGTTGGAAGAGCGGCCCCAGCTCACCACCCGGCGGAAGAGGTAACGAGCCACTTCGTCGGGACTGAGTCGACGCTGGCCGCGCAAGGTGCACGTCACGCCGTACTCGTTCTCCACGCCGTAGATCCGCTTGTCCATTACCTGCACGGTACCGTGACGGCACTCCGGTCATGCGCCACAGCTGCGCACGTCACGAAGCGTTCATCTCGGCGAGACGCCGGCGTTGTGGCCGATCCAGTGGACGAGGCGTTAGGACGCCCTCAGGGGAGCAGGCCGGCGAGCTCGTCATCGACCAGCCTGCGAAACGCTCGGCGGCCGTTGCCTTCGGCGAGGACTGCTACCTCGAGATCGTCGGGCTCGAGCGTTCGCTCAGGTCCGGCCAACGCAGTCACGGCCGCATGCAGAGCCTCTGAAAGCGTCCACTCCGGCGTCCATGCCGCATCCAGGGCTTCGACGATCGCCTCGGTCTCTCCGCCGAGGACGGCGAACCGGTCCTCATCGGTGATGGTTCCCTCGTAGGCGACGTGATAGAGCTGCGGTGGCCGCAGGTCGTTGCCGAGTTCGGCCACCAAGATCTCCACCTCGAGCGGCTTCATCTCGTGGGTGAACACCTGACCCAGATACTGCGCATACAGGTTGGCCAGCGATCGGGCTTCGACGTCTTCGCGGCTGTAGGCATACCCCTTGGTGTCTGCGTGGCGGATGCCGGAGACGCGCAGCTGGTCGAACTCGTTGTACTTGCCCACGCCGGCGAAGGCGATCCGGTCGTAGATCTCGCTGATCTTGTGCAGCGACCTCGACGGATTGTCGGCGACGATGAGGATCCCCTGGTCGTAGGTGGTCGCCACCAGCGACCGGCCGCGGGCGATGCCTTTCTGCGCGTACTCGGCCCGGTCCTTCATCACCTGTTCGGGAGCGACGTAGTAGGGCATGGTCATGGCTGGCGACCTTCCGTCCGGCGTCGTTCGATCAGCGAGGCGAACCGCTCGGCCACCTCGTCGTCCGGCACGGCAGCAAACCCTTCAGCGGTGACCGTGGCCACCAGCGGGTAGATGCCCCGGATCAGGTCGGGCCCGCCGGTGGCGGAGTCCTCGTCGGCTGCCTCGTAGAGCGACTGAATGGCCAGCTCCACGGCGACATCGCGCTCGAGTCCGTCGCGGTACCCGAGCTTGATCGTCGTGCGGGCGTCGCGGCCACCAGAGCCAGTTGCGTTGAACTCGCTCTCCTCGTAGTGGCCGCCGGTGACGTCATAGGTGAAGATCCGGCCGGTCCGGCGAGAGAGGTCGTACCCCGCGAACAGCGGGACCACAGCCAGGCCCTGCATGGCCATGGGAAGGTGCTCACGCACCATCTGGCCGAGCTGGTTGGCTTTGCCCTCGATGCTCAGGACTGCGCCTTCCACCTTCTCGTAGTGCTCGAGCTGGGTCTGGAACAGGCGCACCATCTCGACAGCCGGTCCGGCGGCGCCGGCAATGGCTACCGCCGAGTAGCGGTCTGCCGGAAAGACCTTCTCCATCGACCGGTGGGCGATGGCATGGCCCTCGGTCGCCCGACGGTCACCGGCCATGACCACGCCGTCGGCGAATCGCAGGGCCACCACGGTGGTGCCGTGGCGAAACCCCTCTGACGGGGTTGCGACCGGCCCAGACATGAGTGGGTGGGTGGGGACTCGCAGGCGCCGGATCAGGCCGGCGAAGTCAGGTCCCGGGTCCTCGGTCGTCGTGAAGAGCGGCAGGGTCACGGGGGCTACTCGCCGCCTTTCTGGACGTAGTTGCGCACGAACTCCTCGGCATTGTCCTCGAGGACCTCATCGATCTCGTCGAGCAGGTCGTCGAGCTCAGCCTTCAGCTTCTCGCCGCTCGCAGAGGCGGCCGGAACGTCCTCGACCGCTTCGTCGGTCCGCTCGGTCCCCGCCTGCTTCTTCTTCAGTTCTCGCTCTGTCATCGCTCCACTCCTCTGCCCGATCCCACACGTCCGGACGCTCGTCCGCACCTT
>CAININ010000141.1 GCA_903849265.1 uncultured Acidimicrobiaceae bacterium | reverse complement strand
GGGAGATCGTTGCAGGGGGGTGTTACACGGTGTCGTGAGGCAAGCGTGTCCAGGGGCCGTATCCTGGGTTCGTGACCACCGACGCAGGTACCGACGGAACCGTGCGCGCCAGCGATGGCTCGTCCGACGTCGTCGAGCCGCGGCAGCGGACCTTCCACATCCGTACGTTCGGGTGTCAGATGAACGAGCACGACTCCGAACGGCTGGCCGGGTCCCTGGTGGCCGACGGACTGGTAGCTATCGACGACATGGAGTCCGCCGACGTCGTCGTGTTCAACACCTGCTGCATCCGAGAGAATGCCGACAACAAGTTCTATGGCCATCTCGGCAATCTGAAGACCCTCCGGGAGAGCCGTCCGGACATGCAGATCGCCGTGGGCGGCTGCTTGGCGCAGATGGACAAGGAGAAGATCCGGGAACGTGCCGGGCATGTCGACGTGGTGTTCGGTACCCATAACCTGACCTCGGCCCCCGACCTGCTGCGCCGGGCTGCGACCGAGGGTCCCATCGTGGAGATCCTCGACGGGCCGGTGGCCGAGGTGGATTCGAGTGGAGCCGACCAGCAGACGGCAGCACTTGCTGCCGTGCGAGACCTGCCGTATGCCGCGTGGGTGACGATCCAAATGGGGTGCGACAACAGCTGCGCCTACTGCATCGTGCCGGCGGTGCGTGGACCAGAGGTGTCGCGGACGATGGCGGACCTCGTCGGTGAGGTCGAAGAGCTGGCTCGACGGGGCGTCACCGAAGTCACCCTGCTCGGCCAGAACGTGAACTCGTACGGGCGGGACATCACCAAGCGGAGCCCGCTCTTCGGCGACCTGCTGCGGGCCACCGGTGCAGTGGAGGGGATCCGGCGACTTCGGTTCACCAGCCCCCACCCGAAGGACCTGCGGCCCGAGGTGATTGCGGCCATGGCGGAGACGCCGGAGGTCTGCAACCACCTCCACCTGCCCATGCAGTCGGGCAGCGACGCCATTCTGAAAGCCATGCGCCGTGGCTACACCGCCGAGCGCTACCTCGACCGGCTGGCCGCGGCTCGTGCCGGCTTCCCTGACCTCGCAGTAACCACCGACCTCATCGTCGGGTTCCCGGGTGAGACCGAGGACGACTTCGAACGGACGCTCGAGGTGGCGGCAGAGGCCGAGTTCGACAGCGCCTACACCTTTGTCTTCTCTCCCCGCCCGGGGACGCGCGCGGCCACCATGACCGAGCACTTTCTGCCTGCGGAGGTGACCGCCGAGCGGACAGAACGCCTGCGCAACGTCGTCGAGCGCTCCGCCCTGATCAAGCATGCGGAGCGGGTGGGACGGATCGAAGAGGTGGTCGTCGAAGGTCCGTCCAAGCGGAATCCGGACATCACGACTGGACGGACCGGGCAGAACAAGCTGGTCCACTTCGCCGCCCCCGACGGACGCACCATCCCCAGCGGGTCCTATGCCACCGTGCACGTGACCGACGCCGCACGGCACCACCTGGCGGGCGACCTGGTGGAGGTGACGGCCAAGCCGTCACATCGGGTCCTCATCCCAGTCTCCGCCGGCTGAGTCCGTGGACGTCGCCCTGGTGGGGCCCACGGCCTCCGGCAAGTCGCAGATTGCGCTCGACGCCGTCCGGGCCCTGCGATCCCGTGAGGGAGCAGACATTGGCGACGTCGAACTCGTGTCGGTCGACTCGATGGCCGTCTACCGGGGCATGGACATCGGCACTGCGAAGCCGTCGGCTGCGGTCAGGGCCGAGGTCCGATATCACCTCGTCGACCTCGTCGACCCTGACGAAGAGTTCACCGTGACGCAGTTCCAGTCGGCCGCCCGGGCTGCGCTCGCCGGTATTGCCGCACGGGGCAACACGGCACTCCTGGTCGGAGGCACCGGCCTCTACCTGCGGTCGATCACCGACGATCTGGAGTTCCCGGGGAGGTTTCCCGAGATCAGGGCGGAGATCATGGCCGAGCTTGATACCTCCGGGCCTGAGGGGACACCTGCTCGGGCGGCTGACTGCATCGAGCTGCACCAGCGACTCGAATCGCTAGATCCGATCGCCGCAGGCAGGATCGAGCCCGGGAACGAGCGGCGTCTGGTTCGTGCGCTCGAGGTGACGATCGGCTCTGGCCGGAAGTTCTCGAGCTTCGGTCCTGGGCTCGAGCGGTACCCGCCGTCCCGGCTCGCACTGCTCGGAATCCGACGCGACACCGATGATGGCGATCAGAGGATTGCTGATCGGTTCGCCCGCCTGATGGACGCCGGGTTCCTCGACGAGGTCCGGGCGTTGGCCCGCAGGCCAGGCGGACTGTCTCGAACGGCTCGTCAAGCACTCGGCTATCGCGAGCTGCTCGCACACTTGGAAGACGGCATACCGCTGGACCAGGCGGTCGAGGAGGCGGTGCGGCGGACCTGTCAGTTCGCCAGGCGCCAATGGGCCTGGTTCCGTCGGGACCCCCGGATCGAATGGATCGCCGTGGGAGGCGCTCCGACCGAGGCGACCGAAGCCGTGGTCGCCGTTGATGCCGTGGATGCCGTGGATGCCGTGGATGCCGTGGTCGCCCGCCTCACCCGGCACGCGGACGGCCCAGACCGGTGAGAGACTGCAGGAGAGCACCATGAGCCCATCCACTCCCGCATCCACTCCCGCATCCACTCCCGCATCCCCACCCGCATCCCCGCTCCTCCGGTTCACCAAGCACCACGGGGCCGGCAACGACTTCCTCGTCCTGATCCGGCCCGGCTTGTCCGGTCCGCTCCCGGGCGAACTGGTCAGGGCACTCTGCGACCGCAGATTCGGGGTTGGTGCCGATGGGGTGATCCAAATCGTCGATGGTGGGGGAGTGGCCGACGTGGGCATGGTCCTCCAGAACGCCGACGGCCGGGAGGCGGAGATGAGCGGCAACGGGATGCGCTGCCTGGCCCAGGCTGCCGTTCTGAGCGCTTTGGTGAACCCTCCGCGGTTCACCGTGGCGACTGCGGCCGGAATCAAGGCAGTCGAGTACATCGAGGGGCCACACATCCACGTTGCGCAAGCATCGGTCGACCTTGGGGCCGCGGTCCTGGGTCCCGATCAGCCCCAGAAGTTCCTGGATCGCAAAGTGCGGACCGTCAACATGGGGAACCCGCACCTGGTCATGTTCGGTCCTGACCTCGACGACGTCGACGTCGCCGGAATCGGCGCCAGC
>CAININ010000140.1 GCA_903849265.1 uncultured Acidimicrobiaceae bacterium | reverse complement strand
TACTTCTTCGACCGGCGTTGGAAGGCCGATGCGTTCTCGTTCCTGTTGGGGGCCATCCCCATCGAGCGCACCAAGGTCAACCGACGCTCGGCCGACCTAGCCGCGGAGCTGCTGGCCGACGACTGGAACCTGGTGATCTTTCCGGAGGGCGGGCGCTCACCGGACGGGTGGGCCCAGGAGTTTCGGGGCGGTGCCGCGTACTTAGCGTCACGTACGGGCCGGCCGGTCGTGCCGGTCCACCTGCACGGCACCCGCCACATTCTGCCCAAGGGCGGAGGGCGGATCTCCCGCACCCGCACCACGGTCACCTTCGGCACGCCGCTGTGGCCCGCCGAGGGCGAAGACGCCCGTCAGTTCGCGGTGCGGATCGAGTCGGCCGTAGCGACGATGGCCAACGAGTCGACCACCGACTGGTGGACGGCCCGCAAGGCCGCCGCCCGGGGCGAGACGCCATCGCTGCAGGGTCCCGACGTCGCCCCGTGGCGCCGTTCATGGGCCCTCGAGCCAGCACCCGACCGTGCCGTCGACCTCGACGCCGAAGGCAACGACTGGCCGCGCAAGAAGCGCTGAAGCGGACCTGGCCGGTCCTGGCCGGCTGGGGTCGATGGCTCCGTGCAACCTCCTGGGTTCCCCACTGCTCCCCCAGTCCGTCCAATATCGTGGCAGGTGTGGCCGAGGACCTGACCATCCGCATCGATGACAACACCTTCGCCAAGGCCGAGACCCTGGCTGCTCGCCAGTCGGCGTCAGTAGGCAGCCTCGTTACCGCCGTGATCCGACGACTGGTCCACCAGGACGACCCGGACGAGTTGGCTCCGTCGACTGCGCCCCGGCAATTGGACGAGGGAGTTCGGCTCGGCGGGTAGCCACTGCCCGACCGGGGATCCCTTCACGAACGTTGAATAACCTTCGCTGTCGATGGCGCCTAAAAGTTAGCGCGGGATGGTCCGATAGGTGACACCTGCCGCATGTGCCGCACTACGGATGCCAGGCCGGTCGTCTCCGTCCCAGACGCACAGGGATGCGTCGAGATGTTCGGCTGCGGCAACTGCCTCGGCACCCAAGGTCGAGATCCGTCCACCCTCGGCGAGTTCGGCCACTCGGTATCCGATGACGCGCATCGGGGGAATCAGGATCGAATCAGGCAGATCCAGCAAGCGGCGTCCAAGCGCTCGTCGGCGTTCTGCGGACCAACCACCGGTGAGGGCTCCACCTCGGGCGCCCACGACGCTCTTACAGAGCCGCGCGTAATAGAGGTTCGTGGTGGCCAACTCGTTCGACTCCACCAGTCGGCCGATGTGGTCTCCTTGGTCATCGGCGAGGACATCGCGCAGAAGGTGGTCGTCGAGTACGACGCGGCTCACGTGGTGGCGAGATCTGGATCGTCTGCCAACGAAGCGACGAATGCTGCGTGATCTTCGCTGCTGACCAGATCGCCGAGCAGGAGTTGCGCCGTGCCCGCTGGAACGGTGAGCACGCCAAACCCGAGATCGATCACGTCAACAGGACCTCCGTCGTCGAGCTGCCACCGGTGGCGCACAGCGGCCGGCACGGACATCTGGCCTGACGATGACACGAGGTGCTGCTGGATTCCGCTCACTTCAAGATCATTGTTGGTAAGTACGTCCCAGTTACCAAGTATCACGTATCGCCGAACGATCGGTGCCTACCCAACCAGCGTTCCACCGTCGAGGACCTCCCCCTGGCGGGCATGGGGCTCACGACGCCCCTGCTGACTCACGGAATGAAGCCAGATCACCCCATTCGTCTCGTTCGGCGAACGGATGCTCGTCATAGGCAGCGTAGGCCGAGTCGACCTCGGTAGAACGATGCCGTTCGAGCAGGGCGGACAAAGCGCTGTCGATGACAATCGAATCCGACTTGCCCGCAACTGCTCGTCGGGCGCCTTCGAGCAGTTCCTCATCGACAGTGGTGCTGAGTCGTACTCGGGTCATGCCACAAACATGCCATCTCCATGACACACAGCCGGCCAGTTCCAGGCGCACAACTATAAGAGCGAGCACCGATCAGGACGAAGACCAACCCGAACATGACGACGAGGGCACCCTGTTAGCGACAGAACCTGTCCCGACCGATCCGGTCCAACCATCCGGCGAACGGACTGAAGGCCCGGTTCGCCTTCCACGCGAACCCACCGAGCCCCCATGCGTTGCGCCATATGGCGACTTCGACCGTCATCAAGAGACAGCCCGCGAGAACCGTGACCCAGCTCACCTGATCGTCTCTTCCCTAGGCACACAGCACCACTCCACGGATTCGACATGGCCACGGACAGCGGCCAAGTGGCCTTAGGGGCCAACCTGTCGCCGGGTACACACACGCAGACCAGGCCTACACCGAAGAACCCCCGTGTCGACCGGAGACCTTCGCCACGGGCAACTCCTCTTGGAAACGGTCGCGTCAAACCCGCTTCCGGTCTGAGATCTGCTCGACGTGGCGTTCGCGTCGGGGTACCGGGACGCTGGACATGAGAAACCGGACCGTTCCTGGAACAACATGGCGTCAAGTTGCAAAGTGGACATGCCGACAGGTTCACGTGTCCACGCGTTGACCCCCCCCACACCTGCAAGGGTCTGCCCCTTGACTGACTATTCCTAGTGTTTTAGTATGGAAATAGGAAACACCGGGGAGTCTCCCCGTGATCGCCTCCAATCCGACAGGAGTTCCATGACCTCGTTCCCCCGCCGCCACCGGACCAATCGTCTACTTGCCGCCGCCGCCGTCAGCGGCCTGGCACTCCTCGCTGCTGCATGCAGTTCCGGTTCGAACAGCTCAGCACCGAGCACCTCGGGCGGCACGGGTGGCACGGGTGGCACGAGCGCCACCACCACCGGAGCACCGGTCACCTTGCGGCTCGGCTACTTGACCAATCTGACCCACGCCGCTGCCCTCGTCGGGCTGCAGCAGGGCATTCTGGCCAAGAACCTCCCGTCCAACGTCACGCTCCAGACGACCACCTACAACGCCGGGCCGGCCGAGGTAACTGCTCTGCTGGCCGGTTCCCTCGATGCCGCCTACATGGGCCCCAACTCGGCGATCACCGCCTACACCCAGGGCAACAAGGCCATCCGGATCATCTCGGGAGCGACATCGGGCGGGGCGTCGTTCGTGGTTGCTCCCAGCATCACCTCTGCCGCCCAGCTGAAAGGCAAGACGGTCGCCACCCCGCAACTCGGGAACACCCAGGACGTGGCCTTGCGAACCTGGCTGTCCAAGCAGGGCCTGACGTTCCCCGGACCTGACGGCGGCAGCGGCGAGGTCACCATCCTCCCCGAGGACAACTCGACCACCCTGGCTTCCTTCGAGGCCGGCACCATCGCCGGTGCCTGGGTGCCAGAACCATGGGCCGCCCGCATGGTGGCCGAAGGTCACGGCCATGTCCTCGTCAACGAGCGAACCTTGTGGCCGAAGGGGCTGTTCTCGACCACAGTGCTCGTGGTCAGCACCGACTTCCTCTCCGCCCACCCCTCGGTCGTCAACGACCTCTTGAAGGGGCAGCTGGCCACCACGGCCTACATCCACGCCAACCCGGCAGCAGCGCAGACGGCCGCCAACACCCAGTTGGCGACCATCACCGGCAAACCGCTCAAGACGCCGGAGCTGGCCGCAGCCTGGGCGGACATGACATTCACCAACGATCCCATCGCCTCGTCGATCCTGACCGACCTGGTCCACGCCAAGGCCGCCGGGTTCAAGACGTCGAACATCGCTGGGATCTTCGACTTCGGCCCGATCAACCAGCTCCTGCATGCTGCCGGCTCCCCCAACCTGGCCGCAGCATGAGTCTCCTGACCGCAGGTACCCGCCTGGCCGCCAGCACGCGCCCGACCGCCGACACGCACCCGACTGTCGAGGTGCGCAGTGCGCCCTCGATCACCTTGGCCGGAGTGTCCAAGCGCCACGGTGACACCGAGTCCGGGGTCGTCGCCCTCCAGGACGTCTCCCTCGACGTCAGACCGGGTGAGTTCGTCTGCATGGTGGGTGCCTCCGGCTGCGGAAAGACCACCTTGCTCAACCTGATCGCCGGTCTCGACCGGCCGAGCGTCGGCACGGTGACCGTCTCGGGTGCAGGAGCCGCCATCAGTGGCGAAGGTGTCGATGGCCCGGTCCGAGGGACGACCACCGCCATGCTCTTCCAGGACTCGGCGTTGTTCCCCTGGATGACCGTGGCGGCCAACGTCGAGCTTCCCTTGCGCCTCCGGGGCATCCCGAAAGCCGAGCGCCGTTCGGTCGCCGCCGACCTGCTCGAGCGGGTCCACTTGGGCGGCTTCGGGTCCAAGCGGCCCCACGAGCTGTCGGGCGGCATGCGCCAGCGGGCTGCTCTAGCCCGGGCCCTCGCCCAGGATGCCGACCTGCTGTTGATGGACGAGCCGTTCGGCGCGCTCGATGCCATCACCCGCGACCTCCTCCACGACGAACTCGAAGCGCTCTGGCTCGAACGGCGGTTTACGGTGCTCTTCGTCACCCACAACGTCCGCGAGGCGGCGCGCTTGGGTGATCGGATCGTCCTGCTCACCAGCCGCCCGGGCCGGGTGGCGGCGACGTTCCCGGTCGACTTGGCTCGGCCCCGACGGATCGACTCCCCCGAGATCGCCATCCTGGCAGCAACCGTCACGGACCAGCTCCGTTCGGAGGTGGGCCGCCATGGCCGTTGATCACACCTCCACCCTCAGCGCCCCCACCCTCGACCAGGCGCTGGCCGGGCTGGACGCCCTCGACGCGGCAGGACGGCCTGCCCACGACCAGCTGTCGCGCCGCCTGTGGCGTGCCACCTGGCCCAAGCTGGTGGCCCTCGGGCTGATCCTGCTGGTGTGGCAGATCGCGGTCTGGCTCCACTGGAAGCCCTACATCTTGCAGTCGCCGACCACGGTCGCACGCCAGCTGTGGGAACTGCTCGGCACGTCGCTGTTCTGGCAGGCGTGCTGGGTGACTGCGCAACAGGCGATCATCGGCTATCTGCTGGTGCTCCTCGTCGGTGGCATCGTGGGAACTGCGGTGGCCCGGATACCGGTGCTGCGGGCCGGAGTGGGCTCGTTGATCACCGGGATGCAGACCATGCCGTCGGTGCTCTGGTATCCGCTGGCCATCATGCTCTTCGGCGTGTCCTCGACCGCGATCATCATGATGATGATCCTCGGCGCCGCTCCTGCCGTGGCCAACGGATTCATCAGCGGCATCGACCAGGTTCCGCCGGGCTTCCTTCGAGTCGGTCGCATGCTTGGGGCACGTGGGCTCTCCCTCGAACGCCATGTCGTCCTGCCTGCCGCGTTCCCCACCATCCTCGGTGGCATGAAGCAGGGCTGGGCATTCGCATGGCACGCGCTGATGGCCGGGGAGTTCCTTGTCTTGGTCAACCCCCTCAGCCTCGGTGGTCGCACCGTCAACGCTGTCACCCAGGGCGAATGGGCCGTGGTCGTCGCCATGATGATCGTCATCGTCTTCATCGGGATCGTGGTCGATGTGTGCTTCTCACGAGTCGACCGGGGAGTCCGACGCCGGTACGGGCTCATCGATCAGTCGAGCGCCTAGATCGTCAGCCGTCATGGACCTCTCGGACCTGGCGGACGGAGGCACAACGCGACGCAGATCGTCGGGTGGCAACGCCGTACTCAGCATCTCCGCCCGGGTGGACTACGGCGTGCAGGTCCTCTGCGCGCTTGCCGACTCGGACGGCGCCATGACGGCAAGAAGACTGGCCAACTCCCAGGGTCTGCCCCACAAGTACCTCGAGTCGATCCTCACCGACCTGTGCCGTGGCTCGCTCTTGATCAGCAGACGGGGAGCCGGCGGCGGTTTCCGGCTCGCCCGGCCGGCATCCCAGATCAGCCTGGCCGATGCCGTCCGACCGCTGGTCGGCACGCTGGCCGAGGTCCGAGGCCAGGAGATCGAAGGCGCCGACTACAACGGCTCGGCCGCAAACCTCGGGACAGCCTGGATGGCCGTGCGCACCACCCTGCAGACGTCGCTCGACGAAATCACGATCGCCGACATCGTCTCCGGCGACCTTCCCAGAGTGCCGGCCCGGCCGAAGACCCCGACGGCACGTTGAGCTGGGGCACTGCCTGCTCGCGGCACTCCGGCTGCTTCAGCGGCCGGGTCGCACCCGTTCTACGAGTCCCCGCCACCCCGTCGGCTCCGGCACGTCCGCCGCCTCCAGGCGCTCCGACCGCAGGGCCAGCTCCTCGAAGTCGTCGAGCGGCTCGAGTTCTGCCACCGTTCCCGGCGCCGACCCTTCAGGGGCAAGGGCCCAGCCGAGTAACAGGTCGGCCAGTGCGGTGTTGCGAGCCAGGACCGGACCGTGGAGGTACGTGCCCAGCACCCGACCCGACCATGCTCCTTCGGTTCCGTCACCCCCGCCGTTGCCCACCCCGTGGTCGACGGCGGCCAGCGGACGAGCCCCAGGTCCGACTACAGATACTCCGCCGTGGTTCTCGAATCCGGTGAGCTTCGGCAGCGACAACCCGTGCACCGTCAGCGGGGTGTCGGCGGCCGGGGTGGCCACCAGCTCTCCCACGGCCCGGATACCGCTCCCCTTCCGTGTCGTCAGATCGAGCAGGCCGAGTCCGTCCTGCGCCACGCCGGCGCTGTTCGGAAAGGTTCGGCCTAACAGCTGGTAGCCGGCGCACACGCCGAGGACAACAGCGCCCTCCCCCACCCGGCGGACCAATGTGCCGTCCTCGATGAGCGTGCGTGCCGCTCGCACCTGCGGCCCGTCTTCGCCACCGCCCACCGTGTAGAGGTCAGCTGCGGGCAGCGGACGATCCGATGCGGCGTACAAGAGCTCAGCGTCGATCCCCCGCCAAGAGGCCCTCCTGGCCAGGACCACGCCATTTCCGCCGTCGCCGTAGGTGCCGAGCAGGTCGGGGTAGACCACGGCGATGGTTAACGACCGTCGGTCTGCGCCCGGGCTCACAACGCCCGCCTCAGGTCGGCGAACGCGGTGTAGTTGCCGAGGAACTCCATCGGCGCGCCCGGCTCGATCGTCCGGCCGGCGTGGTGCAGCGCGGCCACTGCGCCGTCGACCACATCGTGGGCGACGTCGGCGTATCGGAGCCGGACGGCGAGGTCGAGTCGCCGGTCACCCGTGGCCACCACCGGCCGTCCGCCCAGACGTTCGAAAGGGACGTCCCAGAGCCAGCTGGTGTCGAGCCCGTCGGCGGTACGGGCATTCACCGACAGCACCACCGGGCTCGACCCGTCGGCGGTCTCGTCCAGCAGGTCGAAGATCGCCGTCCATCCGGCCGGGTTCTTGGCCAAGAGCAGGCGCACCGGGTGTCCGGCGTGCATCACAGTCGAAAACCGCCCTGCCACCTCGGACACCGAGGCCAGCCGGCCGAGCACCAGGTCGACAGTCGGCGGCCCGCCATCGGGGGACCGCTCGCCGGCGGCCTCGAGCAGCGGCAGGGCCGCCATCGCCACCATGCCGGCGTTAGCCCGGTTGAACTGGCCCGGCAGCCCGATCCGGATCGGATGGCGGGTCCCATCGGCCAGCACCAGCTCCTCCCCAACGACATCGGCCGCCACCGCCGGCCGGGCGAAGTCGCATCGGTCGCACCCCCAGCGACCATCATCCGCATAGGAGATCCGACCGCCGCACGCCGGACAGCCCACGGCATCGTCGTGCCAGACCTGTCCGGCACCGACCCACAGGACCGATGGAGCCGTGGCGGCTGCAAACGCAACCATGGGATCGTCCGCATTGG